>NZ_JBFAON010000001.1:0-220035 GCF_040659795.1 Pseudonocardia sp. NPDC049635 | reverse complement strand
CGGGACGACATCCGGGAGCGGGCGGTCGCACACGGCCGCGAACCCGACGACGTCAAGATCCTCTACCTGGCCCCGGTGGCCGCACCGGGGACACGGCCCCACCGTTCGAACGGTCGATCAGCCGCGCTGCTCCTGGGAGCCGTTCGGCAGCGGGTCGGTGGTCAGGCCCGGTACCTCCCGCGAGCCCTCCAGCTGCGCGGGTGCCGCACCGCCGCCGTTACCGCCGGCCGGGGCGCGCTCCCCCACCGGCGGGACCTCCTTCTGGGCGGCCGCGGTGGCCTCCGCGACCTGGCGGGCGATCTCCGGGTCGGTGGAGGTGTCGAACCAGTTCTCCAGCGACTCGTCGTCCTCGGCGGGCCGGGAGACGGTGCCGTCGTCGGGGCTGGGGGTGTAGCGGAAGACGCCGTCCTCGCCGGGTGCACCGAGCATCCGGGTGAAGCCCTCCAGGGCCTTGCCGAAGTCGGAGGGGACCACCCACAGCTTGCTGGCCTCGCCCTCCGCCATCTGCGGCAGCGTCTGCAGGTACTCGTAGGCGAGCAGCTCCGGTGTCGGCTTGCCCGCCTTGATCGCGGCGAACTTCTTCTCGATCGCCTTCGCCTCACCCTGTGCCTCGAGGTACCGGGCGGCCCGGCGCCCCTGGGCCCGCAGGATCTCGGACTGCCGCTCGGCCTCGGCGCCGAGGATGGCCGCCTGCTTGGCGCCCTCCGCGGTGAGGATCTGCGACTGCTTCTGGCCCTCGGCGCTGCGGATGGCCGACTCGCGCTGGCCCTCCGCGTTGAGGATCATGGCCCGCTTCTCGCGGTCGGCCTTCATCTGCCGTTCCATCGACTCCTGGATCGACGGCGGCGGGTCGATCGCCTTGATCTCCACCCGGGCGACCCGGATCCCCCAGCGCTCGGTCGCCTCGTCCAGCTCGCCGCGCAGCAGCGTGTTGATCCGGTCCCGCGAGGTCAGCGTCTGCTCCAGGGTCATCCCGCCGACGACGTTACGCAGCGTCGTGGTGGTGATCTGCTCGACGCCCGCGATGTAGTTCGCGATCTCGTAGACGGCGGACTTGGCGTCGTTGACCTTGAAGTAGACGACCGTGTCGATGTTGACCGTCAGGTTGTCCTGCGTGATGACCGGCTGCGGCGGGAAGGACACGACCTGCTCGCGCAGGTCGACCCGCTCGCGGGTCCGGTCGACGAACGGGACGAGGATCGCCGGGCCGCCCTCGCGGGTGCTGTGGTAGCGCCCGAGCCGCTCGATGATGTACGCCCACTCCTGCGGAACGATGACGATCGACTTCACGACGACGGTCACGACCAGCACCAGCAGTATCGCTGCGATGATCAAACCGGCATCCATCCGGTCTCCCCTCGATGCGCGCCGGAGGACCGGCGCTCACGTCCACCCCGGAGTCCCCGGGGCTCATCGCCGGTGCCCTTCCGCCGGGGCGGATCAGGACTCCGGCAGTTCGTCCCGGCCGGTGACGAGCACGGCCGCGCCGGTGACCTGCAGGACGGTGACGGTCGCACCCTCCTCGAGAACCTCCTGGCCGTCGAAGGAGCGGGCCGACCAGAGTTCCTTGCCGATCCGCACCTGACCACGCTGGCCGTCCACCCGTTCGACGACCTGGGCCGCCGATCCGACGAACCGGTCCTGGTGGCGCTCCAGGGTGCCCATCCGTTCCTGCAGTTTCCGCTTCGCGACCGGCCGCACGGCCAGTAGCAACAGCACGGACACGACCGCGAACACGCCTGCGCTCCCGACCGGGTCCAGTCCGAGTGCGGCACCTCCGGCCGCGGCGAGTGCGCCTCCGCCGAGCATCACCAGGAACAGCTCGCCGGACACGAACTCGGCGCCGACCAGTACCACCCCGATGAGCAGCCAGATCAGTGCCGTCATGCCCCCAGGGTGCCAGAACCGGACATTCCACGACGTCGATTCACGCCGAACACCCCGTCCGGTGGCCTGATCGTTATTGCGCCGCAGGGTGTCGGCGGGGTTTCAGGCCCGGTCGTCCGGTTCCCCGGGGGCGGCCGCGGTGACGAAGTCGATGAGCCGCTCGACGGCACCGATCATCGGCGTCTCGAGGTCCCGGTAGCTGCGGACCGCGCCGATCACCCGGCGGGCCCCGTCGGCGGGCTCACCCCAGCCGAGCCGGGCGCAGACCCCGGTCTTCCAGTCGGTGCCGCGCGGGATCGTCGGCCACTCCCGGATGCCGACGACCGAGGGTTTGACGGCCTGCCACACGTCGACGTACGGGTGGCCGGTGACGAGCACGTCGT
The DNA here is from genome assembly GCF_040659795.1 of Pseudonocardia sp. NPDC049635. Classification (NCBI taxonomy): domain Bacteria; kingdom Bacillati; phylum Actinomycetota; class Actinomycetes; order Pseudonocardiales; family Pseudonocardiaceae; genus Pseudonocardia; species Pseudonocardia sp. NPDC049635. The sequence goes on along the minus strand of NZ_JBFAON010000001.1, from coordinate 217,765 downwards.
GCTGGGCTCTCGGGGTGGCCCGGTACGCGTCGCGGGCCTGGCGGGTCTCCTTGGATCCGTCGACGAGGTGGTCGACCAGGATGCCGAGACGCCGGTGCGGCGCCGGGTCGAACGCACGGACGGCGGCGCCCAGGTCGTCGACCCCGTGCAGGGGTTCGACGACGACACCCTCCACCCGCAGGTCGTGCCCCCACACGCGTTCGACGAGCTCGGCGTCGTGCAGGCCCTCGACCCAGATCCGGGCGGCCCGGGCGGTGCGCGCCTTCAGGTTCGCGACGTGCACCGAACCGGAAGCCGACAGCGTCCGCCCGGCGGCCGCGGGTGCGGGCCGCACCAGGGTCGCCGGTGCGCCCTCGTGCAGGAACGCCGCCGGGCGCAGCGGGAAGACCCGCCGCCCGCCGAACCGGTCCTCCAGGGTCACCTCGGAACCGGTGATCGAGACCACCGCGCCGCAGAACCCGGTTACCGGGTCCTCCACGACGAGTCCCGGTTCGGCCGGCACCTCGGGCACCCGTGTGCGCCGGGCGGCCCGGGTGCCCGACGCGTCGAACATGCCCCGGTAGTCGTGGGTCCGGCTCATCCACCGAGTATCGGACGGCGGCCCGCGGTGACCGGGTCACGACACGCCCACCCGGGCGTGGTCACACCGTGCAGGCACTGAGATACACAGCGTCACCCACGTGCAGGGTGTGCGGACCGTGATCGGCGGTTAGCCTGTCCGCCGTGACCTGTGCCTCCGCGACCCTGGCCGTGTGGGCCTCGGCCTGGCTGGCCGGGGCCACGGCGTCCGACGACGTCCTCGACGCGCTCGCCCCCTGGTCCGAGGCGCACGACGTGCTGGCCGCCGACGACGGGATCGCCTCGGCGACCGACCTGCCGGGGCCCGGAGGGCGCCCGACGTCGGTCGCGCTGCTGCTGGCCGCGGTGCGCCGGGCCGCCCCGCGTGGCCAGGCCCGCCTCGTGCTCGCCGCGCCCGGTGACGTGCGCGGGCTGCCCGGCCCGGGCCGGTTCTCCCGCGAGGCGACGGCCGCCGGCGAGGGTGTGCTGTTCCCGGACGCCGCGCTCGGCCTGGTGCCCTCCCCGATCGCCGACGGGGTCGTCCGGTGGACCGTGTACGCGGTCCCCGACAGCGGCCCCGTCCCCGAGTACGTGCCGTTGAACGACGCCGAGCGCGGATTGCGCGGCCAGGTCCGGGAGGCCGCCTCGGTGATCGCCGATCTCGGCGTGGCCAGGCACCGTCCCGGTGTCCGCGAGGAGATCGCCGCGTCGCTGCGCCGCCGGCCGCGGGCGCTGTGGCCCGACGGCATGCCGCCGCAGGCGCTACGGGTGCTGCAGCAGGCCGACGAGGTGGACGCGATCCTGTCCGCGGCGGCCGGGGACGCGCCGGGGGGCGCGCTGTCCTCGTCGGCGGCGGTGGCCCGCTCGGACGCGTTGCGTCCGATCGCGAGCGCGGTGCGGGTCGCCCGCCGGGCCGCGGTCGCCGAGGCGGTGCGGGTGCTGGTGTCGGTCCCCCGCACCTGACGCTCACCCGTCGCGGAGCACGTCGAGCAGGGCGCGGGCAGCCGGTCCGGTGGGCCCGCCGGACCGCCAGGCCAGATACAGCCGGGCGCGCACCTCGGGCTCCAGCGGGACGGCGACCGGCGGCCGTTCCAGTGCGAGCACGGCAGGAGCGCCCAGTGCGGGCTCCGGGACGACCGCGACGCCGGCACCGGCGGCGGCGAGTCGCAGCAACAGGTTCATCGAACCGGCCTCGAACGCGACCCGCGCGGTGACGCCGTGTCCGGCGAGCGCCGTGTCCAGCGCGGCGCGCAGACCGTTTCCGCGCGGCAGGCAGATCAACCGACGGGTGGCCAGCTCGGCGGGTGTCAGGGTCGCCCGGCCGGCGTACCCGTCGTCCTGCGCGACGGCTGCGACCAGGCGCTCCTCCTGCAGCAACCGGCCGTCCAGGCCGTCCGGTGGCGCCTGCGGGAACCCGAGTACGGCCAGATCCAGCCGTCCGGCCCGCAGCTCGCCCACCAACTCGTCGGCGGTGCCCTCGCGCAGCGTGAGGTCCACCCGGGGATGAGCGGCCGCGAAGGTGCCCACCGGAGCGGCCAGCACCGTCTCGGGCAACGACGAGGCCATCCCGACCGCGACCCGCCCGCGGAGCAGTCCACGCAGGGCGGCCACCGCGTCCCGGGCTCCCTCGACCGCGGCGAGTGCCGTGCGGGCGTGCGGCAGTACCGCGCGGCCCGCCTCGGTCGGGACGACGGCCCGCGGTCCCCGTTCGAGCAGCTGCTCCCCCAGTTCACGCTCCAACCAGCGGAGCTGCGCGCTGACCCCGGGCTGGGCCACGTGCAGCTTCTCGGCGGCCGCCGTGACGGTGCCCTCGTCGACGACCGTGACCAGGTACCGGAGATGACGCAGTTCCATAACTACGAATGCTAGTGACCAGCTGATCCGGGTCTTGGACTTCTGGCCGGTGACCATCGACGGTGGATCCGTGACGACGACACCTACCCTTCTCGACGATCTCGCCGGCACGGTCGCCCACGGCAGCGCACCTGCGTCGTTCCAGACCGGCCTGACGCACCGGCCCGCCGTCGTGGTCGAACCGGCCGGGACGGCCGAGACCGCGACCGTGCTGGCCGTCGCCGCCCGGCGGCACGTCGCGGTCACCGTGCACGCCACCGGGCACGGGCTGCGCGCACCGACCACCGGCGGCATCCTGCTGGTCACGACCCGAATGGCCACGATCGACGTCGATCCGGTAGACCGGGTGGCACGGGTCGGTGCCGGTGCCCGCTGGGCGGACGTCGCCGGTGCAGCCGCGCGGTACGGACTACGACCCCCGAACGGCAGCGCCCCCTCGGTCGGCGTCGCCGGTTATCTGTTCGGTGGCGGGCTGGGGCTCACCGCCCGCACCGACGGCTGGGCGGCGGATCACGTCCGCGGGTTCGAACTGGTCGAGGCCGACGGGACGCCGTGCACCGTCGACGCCGGGGCGGACCCGGCCCGGTTCGCCCGGTTGCGCGGCACCGGCCCGGCCGACGGCGAGGTCGTCACCGCCGTGACGGTCGGGCTGCTCCCGGCCGGGCCGCTCACCGGCGGTGGCCTGGAGCGGGTGCTGGGGCCGGCCGACGAGCCCGCGGACGACGCGGGTGCGCTGCACGCGTGGCACGAGTGGACCCGGGAACTGCCCGACGAGGTCACCTCCGGATTGTCCGTGGTGCCCTATCCGGACCTGCCGTTCCTTCCGGCTCCGTTGCGCGGGAAACGGGTGTTGCGGATCGCCGTCGTGGTGTGCGGGGACACCGCCCGCGCCGACGTGCTGCTCGCACCGCTGCGCGCCGCGCTCGGCCCGACCGGCACCGCTGACACGGTGGGCCCGCTCGACCCGGCCGGCTTCGCGCGCGTGTACGCCGAGCCGGAGGTCCCGCACGCCTATCTCGGTGACGACCTGCTCGTCGACGATCTCGGCGGCGCGGCACTCGACGGTGTCGCCGCTCGGGTCGGGCCGATGGTGGTCACCGGGATCCGACATCTGGGCGGAGCGGCGGGGCGGACACCGTCGGTCCCGGACACGGTGCACGGCCGTGACGCGGGCTATCTGGTGGGTGCGCTCGCACCGTTCGATCCCGGCGCCGCGGACGCGCCCACCGCGCGGGCAGAGGTCGACGACGTGCTCAGCGGGTTCACCGCTCGTGCGACGGGGCGGCACCCGTCGTTTCGGTTCGGACCATGCCCGCGCCCCGGCGGGTGACGGCACCGTCTACCCGCTTCAGAGTGACGAGCATGTTCACTCTCCGGCTTCCCAGGTGGCCAGTAGGCCCGGCCGGTTCAGTTGCCGCGCAGAGCCTCTGCCAGAGCGGCCAGATCTTCGGGGTGCAGGCGGGCCCCGCCGCCGGACGCCTCCGGCCGGGACACCGCCTCCAGCTCGCGGATCCGTCGCGTCGCCGCCCGCTCCGCGGCGACCGCCTCGGCCCGCTCCCGCTCCGCCCGTTCCGCCGTCTCCGCGAGCCGGGCCCGCTCGACCAGCGCGGTGTCGCGCTCGGCGACCAGCGCCTCCACCCTGGACCGCAGGCCGGCCCGCTCCTCCCGGAGCGTCGTCGCTTCGGCCTGCGCGACGGTGATCTTCTCGCGCAGCTCGGTGACCTCGTCGAGGGCCTGATCACGCTCGCGGCTCCGTAGGTCCACCGCGCCCGCGGCTTCGTCCCGCTCCCGCTCGGCCCGGGCCGCCGCGAGCACCGCCTCCTCGCGTTCCCGGCGGGCCACATCGGTGAGCTCCCGCTCGGCAGCGACCTCGGCCCGCGCACGCTCCCGTACGGCGGCGACCTCGGCCTGCGCGCGCTCCTGTGTGGCAGCGGCCTCGGCCTGCGCGCGCTCCCGTTCGGCGGCGACGTCGGCGACCGCGCGGTCCCGCGCCGCGACCGCGTCGGCGGCCTCCTGCCGCGCGGCGCCGAGCGCCTCGGTCGCCTGCAGGGCGGTGACCGCTGCCTCCTCCGCGCGAGCCACCGCCTCGCCGCGTTCCCGGCGGGCGTCGGCCGCGGACGCCTCGGCAGCCCGGGTCCGCCGGAGCGCGTCGTCGCGGGCGGCCTCCGCCTCCTGCCGGGCCCGGTCGGCCTCGGCGGCCCGGACCCTCGCCTGCTCGGTGGCGGCGAGCGCCTCGGCCTGCACCTCGTCCAGCCGCTGCTGCACGGCCTCCAGTGCCGCGGCCAACTCGGCGACCGGCCCGGCGACCGCGGTGACGTGTTCGCGGAGCCGGTCCGCGTCCAGGGCGAAGGCCCCCGCCCCGGTGTCCAGGCCGAGCGTCCCGAGCGCGTCGCGTTCGGCGCGGGCCATCTGCGCGCAGCTGCGCCCGCCCTCCCAGCGCGTGTCCCGGCAGAACGAGCGCGGCCGCCCGCCCTGCGGTCCCGGAGGTGGCAGCTCGGCGCGGCATCGGCTGTATCCGCAGCGTACGGCGGTGTCGGTCACGCGGCTGAGCCTATCAGTTCAGTATTGAGTAACAAGATTCCCTAGTTTCAGTTTTTGCAACCTAACCACTGCCCAGCAGAACCATCGTTTCGTTGGAGGCTGGAGCCTGGCGACCGGGCCACGTCGCTCCGATAGCCGGTTCCACGGAGTGGCGCCGGGCAACGCGGCCACGTCGTTCCCGTACGCTGACCGCTGTGGATTCCCTGATCGTGCGGCCCCGCACCGCCTGAGGCGGTGCACTCCGCCGTCCGGCCCGTCGTCGGCCCGACGGCCTCCCACCCGTGTCGACAAGGGCTCGGTGTGCAGACGTGCCACCGCCGTGTTCCCTCGCCACCCCCAGGGACGACACACACATGCACAGCCCGTCCGCCGGCCGTCAGGCCGACACCTTCCCCGTCACCGACGACCGATCGGCGCTGGACGCCGTCGCCCGCCGGCTGACCTGCCCACACTGCGGCGCAGCGCCGCTCCAGCGCGATGCACGTAGCCTCCGCTGCCCGCGTGGGCACTCGTTCGACATCGCCCGTCAGGGATACGTCTCGTTGCTCTCGGGCCGGCGACGCCATCGTGGTGACGACGCCGCGATGGTCGCTGCGCGCGAGGCCGTCCTCGGCGGTGGTCACTACCAGCCGCTGCGCTCGACGATCACTGCGCTCGTCGCCGAACACTCCCCACCCACGACCCGGCTCGTCGTCGACCTCGCGGGTGGAACCGGCCACTACCTCTCCCCGATCCTCGACGCCCTCCCGGCATCGTGGGGTCTCACGGTGGATCTCTCCGCGGCCGCGCTGCGCCGCGCGAGCAGGACGCACCGGCTGGCGGCCGCCGTCGCCGCCGACGTCTGGGAACCGTTGCCGCTGGCCGGGCGCACGGCCGGAGTGGTGCTCAGCGTCTTCGGGCCGCGCAACACCACCGAGATCGACCGGATCCTGACCGCGGACGGCATCGTCACCCTGGCGACAGCGGGTCCCGAACATCTCTGGGAGCTGCGTGATCGGCTCGGGATGATCGGGGTCGATCCCCGCAAGGCCGACCGGCTGCGACGTGCGTTCGCCGGGTTCAGCCCGATCGCCGGGGAGACGGTGCGGTGGAGGCTGGCCGTGAAGCACGATGAGGCACGAGCACTGGTAGCGATGGGGCCCGGCGCCCACCATCTCGATCTCGGGCAGCGGGACCAGGCGATCGACGCACTACCCGGCCTGACCGGTATCACGGCTGAGATCGACGTGGCAGTGCTTCGGCGCCACCGGTGAACCACACGAGTCGTCGTCGCACGGCCACCCACCCCGCCGCAGCCGGCCCGCCGGACCGGTGATGCGGTGTGCACGGCCCCGAGCGGATCGCAGGCTCGGCGAGGTCCGCGGTGCCCCACCAGCCGGTCCGCCACGGCCCGGCGAACGCCCGCCGGTCCTCGGTCGGCGCCACGACCATGGGACGGCGGCGAACGGCTACGTACAGAACGTCGAAGGTTAGGTGCACGGCTCCGCACGCTCGAGCCGTCGGTCCACGCGCAGGCGTCCGCGCGGCGAGCTTGACCATGCCGTTGCGGCCGGGTGTCGGATAGGGACCGACGAACAGCCGACGATCGAGCGGAGCAACTGCATGACCGACATCCCGACCGGCCCGGCTCCACTGATCGACGCCGAGGACTTCTTCGCCGACCCGTCGTTCGCCCTCCCGACGATCTCCCCGGACGGCACCCGGATCGCCTACCTGGCCCCGGCCCACGGACGTCGCAACGTCTGGGTGCGCGGGATCGACGAGACCCACGACGACGCGGTCTGCGTCAGCCACGACGACCGCCGCGGCATCACGACCTATCACTGGACCGACGACCCGCGGTGGCTGCTCTACCTGCAGGACATCGACGGCAACGAGGACTGGCACCTCTACCGGGTCGACCTGGAGCGCCCGGACGAGCCGGCCGTCGACCTGACCCCGCTGGAGCCCGGTTCACGGGTCGCCGGCGTCGACTCGCTGCCCTCGGCACCGGGCAGTGTGCTGGTCGCGATGAACCGGCGTCCGCTGTTCTTCGACACGTTCCGGATCGACGTCGCGACCGGCGAGACGACCGTGCTGCACGAGACCGACGACCCCACCGGTTCGCTGCTCCTCGACCGGGAGGGCAGGCCCGCCTTCCACACGGTCCTCACCGAGGAGGGCATGGTCGAGATCTCCGCCGTGGATCCCGAGAGCGGACAGCGGCGGCTGCTGCACAGCCTCGGGGGCGCCGACTACCCGATGAGCATCCATCCCCAGCAGGTCACCGCGGACGGGGCCGGGCTGCTCATCGGCTCCTACCAGGACTCCGACGACCTGCGTCTGGTCCGCATCGACCGGGAGACCGGCGAGGAGACCGTCGTCGCCGCGGTCGAGGGTCGCAGCCTCGACGTGATGGGCGCGATGCTGCCCGGTGTGCTGCCGCCGATCGTCTACACCAGCCGGAGCACCGGGGAGGTCCTCGCCGCCCGGTTCGTCGCCGACCGGCCGCACATCGAGGTCGTCGACCCGCACTTCGCCGACGTCTACGCCGCGCTGGAGAAGCTCTCCGACGGCGTGCTGGGCACGCTCTCGTCCGACGACTCCGGCCGGCGCTGGGTCGCGACGTTCGTGCACGACCGTGAGCCCGGCATCACGTGGTTCTACGACCACTCCACCGGTGAGAGCCGCGAGCTGTTCCGGCCGTCGCGCCTCGGCCCCGAGGTCCTCGCCCCGATGACGCCGGTCGGTTTCCCGGCCCGCGACGGGTTGCCGCTGAGCGCGTTCCTGACCCTCCCGGTCGGGGTCGAGCCCCGCGGCCTGCCTCTGGTGCTGTACGTGCACGGCGGCCCGTGGGCGACCGACGTGTGGGGTTACGAGTCCTCCGTCCAGTTCTTCGCGAACCGGGGTTACGCGGTGCTGCAGGTCAACTTCCGTGGATCGCTCGGCTACGGCCGCCGGCACGTCACCGCCGCGATCGGCGAGTTCGCCCGCGCCATGCACGACGACCTGATCGACGCCGTCGACTGGGCGGTCGCGGAAGGGTACGCGGACCCGGCGCGGATCGGCATCTACGGGGCGTCCTACGGCGGTTATGCCGCACTCCTGGGCGCCACCCTCACGCCCGACCGCTTCGCCGCCGTGGTCGACTACGTGGGGGTCTCCGACCTGGTGAACTTCCTGCGGACGCTGCCGCCGTTCACCAGGCCGTTCACCGTCAACAACTGGTACCGCTACGCCGGTGACCCCGAGGTCGAGGAGCAGGCCGCCGACCTGCGGGACCGCTCCCCGATCACCATGGTCGACCGCATCCGCAGCCCGCTGCTGGTCGCCCAGGGGGCCAACGACGTGCGCGTCGTCCAGGCCGAGTCGGACAACATCGTCGCCTCGCTGCGCGAACGCGGCGTCCCGGTCGAGTACCTGCTCGTCGAGGACGAGGGCCACGGTTTCGCGAACCCGGAGAACCGGCTGCTGCTGCACCGGGCGATCGAACGGCACTTCGCCGCGCATCTCGGTGGCCGCAGCGGGTCCGCGACCGGCTGAGGTGCCCGCTGCGATGATCGGTGCCGGCAGGGGGTGGGAGAGCGGTGGCACGCACGGCACTGGTGATCGGGCACGACCACGTCGCCGGGCTCGGTCTGCTCGGACCGGTGCTCGCCGCGCACGGGTACCTGCCGCAGTGGCAGACGGTCGTGCCCGCCGACCGCTTCGACACCCCGGACGTCGACGTCGCGTTTCCCGACCGGCGGCCACGGGACCTGGTGGTCACCCTCGGCGCGCCCTGGCCGCGGGACCGGATCCGTGGCTGGGCGTCGGCCGAAACCCGTTTTCTGCGGCGCGCCCACGACGCCGGGGTGCCGGTACTCGCGATCTGCTTCGGCGCCCAGCTCCTCGCCGAGGCGCTCGGCGGCAGCACCCGTCCGCTGGGCCGGACCCGGATCGGCTGGCACCGCGTCCGACCGGTCGCCGGCCGAGTACCGGCGGGCCCGTGGTTCCGCTGGAACGGCGAGCAGCTCGTGCCACCGCCGGGCGCGAGCGTCCTCGCCGAGAGCGACGACGGCTGCGAGGGTTTCCGGGTCGGCCGTAGCGCGGGCCTGCAGTTCCATCCGGAGATGGAGCCCGACCTGATCGACCGGTGGCTGAGCCTCGGGGTCCCGGCGGGGCTCGACGTCGAGCGGCTACGGGCCGACACCGCCCGCCACCACCGACGCTCCGGCGCCGACGTGGCGCTGCTCGTGGCCGCCACGGGCGCGGTGCAGGCCACCACTCGCTGACCGCCGTTCCCGTCGGCGAGGACGGCCGGTCGCACCCGGCCACGGGCCCGGGCCGGCGGCGAACCCGGCGTCGTCGACCGTCGGCCGGCGCCACCGCCGACGGTTCAGGAACCGGTGACGTCGACCGCTACGGCACCGGCCGGGCGTGGCTCGTCCCCACGCCGCAGCGCCTCGGCGACCTCGTCCCGTACCCGGCCGCTCTCCTTCCAGCCGGTGACCTCCCAGGCGTGGATCAACGGCGCCGCCCGGTTCTCCCGGGCCTCCACCACCCAGGGCCGCCCGGTCATCGCCCGCCAGGCGATCAACAGCCCGATGAGCAGGAACTGCAGGCCCAGCAGGATGCCGGGGATCACGACGAAGATCGCGAGGAACAGCGCGGCGCCGATCGCCACCGCGATCAGCACCCACCACAGCACCTTGATCAGCAGTGCACCGGCGCCCCCGGCCCCGGCGAGCAACGCCCCCGCACCGCCGCCACCGCCACCGCCGCGGTTGCCCCCGCCGCTGCTGCCCCGGTTCCCGCCACCGATCCCGCCACGGTCGCCGCCCCCGGACGAGCCGCCGGAGCCCGAGCCGCCCCAGCCGCCCCAGCCGCCGCTGCCACGGCCGGTCGGCACGATGATCGGCCCCGAGCGTCGGCGCGGCCGGTGCCAGTGGCTGTCGACGTCGCGGTAGCGCACCGGCGGCTCGCGACGGACGGTGTGGTCCGGTGCCGGCCGGTCGCGCTGCACCCGGGGGCGGCCCGCACCGGGGCCCTCCGCCGCACCGTCCCCGACCGTGGCGGTGGTCGGCGGCTCGACGTACCGGTCACCGCCGCCCAGCCCGAACCGGAAGCCGCGGTAGCGCGGCGGGCCGAGCAGGAACTTGCGTCCGACCACCCATTCCATGCCGTCCGGCGCCCTGACGTACCGTTCCCGCACCGGCTCCCCCTCCGCTCACGAACCCGTCACGAGGACCACATGATGCCTGGTCGGACACCGTTGCACGGCGTGCCGTCCGTGCTGTCCGCGCAGCCACAGGACGTCGACGCGATCGTCGACGATCTCGCCGACAACGGGGTGGCCGCCCCCGGCGACCAGAGCGAACTCGCCGCCGTCGTCCAGTCCGCCGCCGCGGAACACGATCTCGCGCTGTCCGTCGTCGTCGTCCCGCGGGCCGACGGACAGGCCGAGCTGGTCGAGCTGGCGCACGCGGTCCGCTCCGAGCGCGGCGGCACCGTGCTCGTGCTCAGCCCGGAGTACACCGCGGCCGCCAGCGACACCTACGACGACGTCGACGAGTTCGTCGACGGTCTGCCCGGCGGTGACGTCCAGGCCGCCGAACAGTTCGTCGACGAGCTCACCGATCCCGGGCCGCCGTGGCTGGGCATCGGCATCGTCGCGGTGCTGCTGGTCGCCCTCGTCGCGGGCGGCGGGCGATGGTGGGAGCTGCGTCGCAGGCGCCGCCGGGACGCCGCCGCGCTCGCCGCGGAGGGCGAGCGGCTGCGGTCCGAGGTCGCCGAGATGGCCGACGAGATGCTGTCCATCGAGTCGCGCACGGCGCTGCTGGAGGACGCCGGTCTCGGTGCCGAGTACAGCACCGTCGCCGTCGAGTACCGGGACCTGGTGCACGAGGTCGAACGCGACCCGCGTGACCGGCGGGCGGCGAACGCGCTCGCCGCCCGGGTGCGTGCGCTGCACGACCGGGTCCAGGCGCTGGATCTCGCGACCCGCCCCTGACCGTCCGGCCCGGCCCGCGCACCGCTCCGTCGCGACGTCCGGACCGCGTCCGCGCGCCGGAGCCGCCCGCGCTCGCGGTGTCGGGCACGATCTCCGGTGATGAACGATCCCGCCGCACTCGTGCTCGCCGCGCTCGGCCGGCGTCCCGACCCGGCCCTGCCCGGGCCGCACGCGGTCCCCGAGGCCGACTGGCCCGGGGTGGACGACCCGGCCGCGCTGCGGGCGCTGGTCGCCCGCTGGCTCGCCGGGTACGGCACCGCCGGGACCCGGCGCACCTACGCCTATGCGCTGGGTCTCCCACCGGCCTGGGCCGACGCCGTGACCGGTACCGGCCCGGAGCGGCCGGCGGGCGCCGCCGGCCGGACCCCCCCGCCCGCACGCCGTGGGCGGCTGCACCACCTGGCGTTCTTCCGGTGGTGCGCGGGTCACGAGCTGGATCCGCGGGCGGTGACCGCGGCGCACGTCACGACCTGGCTGCACGCCCTGGACGCCGCAGGCGCGAGCCGGCGGACGAGGGCCCGGATGTTGTCGACGGTCTCGGCGTTCTACGCCTTCCTGGCCGAGGAGGGCGTCGTCGACGGCAACCCGGCGGCGCTGCACCGGGGCAGGCTCGGCCTGGCCGGGAGCTCGCGGGAGCCGTCACCGACGATCCGGTTGACCCCGGCCCAGGTCGGCGCGCTGTGGGCCGCGGCGGCCGCGCTGCCGAACCCGACCCGGCACCGCGCGTTGTACGCGGCCCGGGCCGTGGCGTTCGTCGCGCTGCTGAGCCTCGGCCTGCGGATCTCCGAGGTCACCGGACTGGACCGGGACGATCTCGTCGTCTCCGGCGGGGAACGGGTGTTGCGGGTGCGCGGCAAGGGCGGCACCGTCCGCGAGGTGTTCCCGGGTGAGTCCTGCGTCGACGCTCTGACCGGGTACCTGCGGCTGCGTGACGCCGAGGGCGGGGGTCCGCTCCCGGCGGCGCGCGGTGGCGGGGCCGCCGCGTCGCCGATGCTGGCCACCCGCGACGGCGGCCGCTGCTCGCGCCACGACCTGTACACACTGCTGCGCCGGATCGCCCGGCACGGCGGCCCCGAGCTGGCCGAGGTCGCCGAGCGGGTGCATCCGCACGCACTGCGGCACGCCTACGTCACGATCGCCCTGGAGGCGGGCGCGCCGATCCAGCACGTGCAGGCCGACGTCGGTCACGCCAGCATCGCGACCACCCGGCACTACGACCGGTCGTTGCGCTCCCGGGCCGGGAGCGCAGCGGACCTGGTCACCGGGCTCGTCACCCGGCCGGATCCGGACCGGTGACGAGCCCGGCAGCCCGCTAGAGCATCGACCGCTCGGACGGCTCGACCTCGGTGACCTCGCCGCTGCGCAGCTTCCTGCGGAACTCCGCGACCTCGCGCTTCACCACCGGCGCCATCACGTAGAGGCCCATGATGTTGAACACGGCCAGCAGGAACAGCACCGCGTCGGCGAAGTCCAGCACGCTGCCCAGCGTCAGCACCGAGCCGACGATCACGAACAGGCAGAAGATCACCTGGTAGATCCGCTCGCTGAGCATGTTCTTGCCGAACAGATAGGTCCACGCCTTCTGGCCGTAGTACCCCCAGGTGATGATCGTGGACAGCGCGAACAGCAGGACCGCGAGCGCCAGCACGTACGGGAACCAGGGCAGCACCGTCGCGAACGCGTCGGAGGTGACGATCACACCGTCGGCGACGTCCTCACCGCCGGAGGCGAATGCGGTCGCCTGGGCCTGCTGCCAGAACGGCGTCCCCGCGATGACGATCGTCAGCGCCGTCATGGTGCAGATGATCACCGTGTCGACGAACGGCTCGATCAGCGCGACGTATCCCTCGGTGGCCGGGTTCTTGGTGCGGACCGCGGAGTGGGCGATCGGGGACGACCCCAGACCCGCCTCGTTGGAGAAGGCCGCTCGCTGGAAGCCGACGATGAGCGCGCCCAGCGCACCACCGGCCACACCCTCCGGGGTGAACGCCCCCGAGATGATCAGGCCCATGGCCGAGGGGACCTGGGAGATGTTGACCGCGATCACGATCAGGCAGGCGGTGACGTAGATGATCGCCATCGCCGGGACCAGCCGCCCGGTCACCGCACCGATCGACTTGATCCCGCCGAACACGACGGCGCCGACCACCAGTGCGAGGATCACCCCGAAGGCGAGCGCGGCACCGCCGGTGCCCAGCATCCCCTCCTCGCCACCCGTCACGTTGCGCAGCTGGGCGAAGGTCTGGTTCGCCTGGAACATGTTCCCGCCGGCGACCCCGAAGAAGAGGATCATGACGGCGGCGCCTGCGGCGAGCACCCGGCCCAGCACGCGTCCGAAGCCGTTCGGGATCCGCTCGGCGACGCCCATCCGCAGATAGTGCATCGGGCCGCCGGAGACGGTCCCGTCGGCGTGCACCTCGCGGTATTTCACGCCGAGGGTGCACTCGACGAACTTGGTGGCCATGCTGAGCAGACCGGCCACGATCATCCAGAAGGTCGCTCCGGCGCCACCGATCGTCACCGCGACACCGACGCCGGCGATGTTGCCGAGCCCGACCGTCCCCGACAGGGCCGAGGCCAGCGCCTGGAAGTGGGTGATCTCGCCCGGCTCGTCCCGGCGGGTGTACTTGCCCCGCACGATCTTCAAGGCGAGCGCGAAGCTGCGGAACTGTACGAAGCCGAAGTAGACCGTGAAGATGATCCCGGCGAGCACCAGCCAGGCGACGATCCACGGGAAGTCGGCGCCGAAGACCGAGACCTCGTAGAACACGACGCTCGACAACCAGCTCGAGATCGGGTCGAAGACGCTGTTGATGGTGTTCTCGATGTCTGCCAGGACGCCGGGTGGCGGCGGGGCGGCGAGAACATCGGTGCGCGGCGGACTGGTGACTCCGGCCGCGTGGGTGACGTGCGACATGACCCGGTACATCACCCCATCGTGCGGACACGGCGCAACAGTCCGCGCAAACGGTTACGACCTCGTCACCGAAGGCCGGGCGCCGCTCAGCGTTCCCGGCCGGCCCGCCAGTAGGCCCTGATCTCGGACGCACCGACCTGGCCGGGGTGCTCCCGCAGCGCCGCCTTGATCTCCTGGCAGGTCGCGGCCTCCGCGGCGCACCAGACGTACCCCGGACCGTCGGGTGGCTCCCAGCTCGTCGCGGCCGCGGTGAGCCGGCTCGGCGCCCGCCCGTTGCCCGAGCCCACCAGCCGCCGGTGGGTGACGCCGGACGCACCGGGCAGGCCCGGATCGTCGTCATCGGTGGGGACCTCGGTCACCACGTGCACCCGGGCGCCGTCCCCGAGACCGTCGAGGATGCGGCCGAGCGCGGGCAGGCCGGTCATGTCCGAGACGAGCAGCTGCCATGTGGTGCCCTCGGGCGGGGCGTACCACCCGCTGGCCGCCGACAACCCGACCGGCGCCCCCGGCCGGGCCCGCCGCAACCACTCGGTGACGGCGCCTCCCCGGTGCTCGGCGAAGTCGATGGCGAGCACGCCGGTGTCCGGGTCCCAGTCCTGGACCGTGTAGCTGCGCCGGGCCAGCGGGAGCTCCCGTTCCGGCGAACGTGCCGTGCTGGCCCGGAACCGGTCGATCACCTCCTCCGGATCGGCCTGCGCCTCGGGGAGGTACAGGTGCAGTCGCTCGTCCGGCACGCCGGTGGAACAGAACCCGGCGAGCCCGGGGCCGTCGAAGTACAGGCGCACCATGTGCGGACTGACCTGTGTGCGCTCGCGGACCCGCGCGGTGAAGCGGGCCGGGGCGGCGTCAGTCGACCTGGACACCGTAGGCACTCGTGAGGTCGTCGAGCATGGCGTGGGTGGCGCGGTAGCCCTGGCCCCGCATCCAGACCTCGAAGTCCACCTCGAACATCGTTCCCTGCTGCACCGCGGGGATGGTCTGCCAGACCGGGAGGCGGGTCGCCGACTCCAGCACGTCGTCCTCGCTGCTGTAGGCGAAGACGTAATCGCCGAGCGCCTCGGGCAGCAGCTCCAGGCTGGTCTCGTAGAACAGGTGCTTGGTACCGGCGGCGCCACCGGTCAGTTCGGCACCGGGGATCGGCGGAGCGTGGTTCAGCCCGACGGAGGCGATCACCTGCCCGGCGTCGTTGTTGGCGGTCATCACCCGGACGTGATCGGCCCGCAGCCGCACCAGCGAGACCGGCAGGTCCGCCTCGGGCACCGCGGCGAGTGCCTCCCGCACCCGTTCGACGCGGTCCTCGTAGCGGGCGGCCGCCTCGCGGAGCTGGTCCGTGCGACCGAGGGCCTCGGCGACCTGCTCGGCGACGTGGCGGAAGTTCTGCTGGCCGGTCTCGATCGGGACCGCCGGGGCGATCGCGTTGAGCTGTTCGTAGCGCGCGATGTCGAGTTCCTGGTCGGGAGACTGGTTGAACAGGATCAGGTCGGGATTCTGCTGGCCGATCCGTTCGGGGTCGATGTCACCCTCGTCGTAGGCACCGAGGTCGGCGATCTGTGCCGTTTCCGAACCCAGGTAGGCCGGGAACCCGGACCGCGATCGTGGGGCGGCGACCGGCACCACCCCGACCTCCAGCGCGGTGTCGAGGAACGCCGGGAAGGCCAGCACCACCCGCTGCGGTTCGGCCGGCACCTCGGTGCTGCCCATCACGTGCTCGACCACCCGGGTCGCTCCGACATCGGCACCGGCCGGTCGCGCGTCCCGCGCGCAGCCGGCGAGCACCAGCACCGCGAGCAGCGCCGCGAGCACCGCACCGGTGCGGCCTGCTGGTCGGATCATCGTCGTCCTCCTCGTCGCGGCGGGTGCCGCGGTCCTCCGTGCTGGGGTGGCCCCGTGACGGGGCCGTCTGTGTGGGGATGGTCCGGGTGGGACCGTCATCGGGTCGGCTCGTCGACCAGTGCGTCGGTCGGCCGGCGTGCGCCGCGCGGCCGGCGCGGGATCACCAGCGGGGTGCCGGTCTCGGGATCGGGGACCACCACCGAGTCGAGCCCGAACACCTCCCGCACCATCTCGGCGGTGATCACCTCGTCCGGGGGGCCCGCCGTGACGACGGAGCCCTCCCTCATCGCGACGATGTGGGTGGCGTAGCGGGCCGCCTGGTTCAGGTCGTGCAGGACCGCGACCAGGGTCCGGCCGGCGCGGTGCAGGTCGGCGCACAGGTCGAGGACCTCCACCTGATGGGCCATGTCCAGGAACGTGGTGGGCTCGTCGAGCAGCAGCACCGGGGTGCGCTGCGCCAGGGCGAGCGCGATCCACACCCGCTGCCGCTGACCACCCGAGAGCGACTCCACCGGGCGGTCGCGCAGGTGCTCCACACCGGTCAGGGCCATCGCCTCGGTGACGGCGGCCTCGTCCTCCCGGGAGAACTGCCGCAGCAGGCTCTGGTGCGGGGCCCGTCCCCGCGCCACGAGATCCACCACGCTGACCGATTGGGGTGCCACCGGTGACTGCGGGAGCAGCCCGAGTTCCCGGGCGACCTCCTTCGTCGGCCTGGTGTGGATGTCGCGGCCGTTGAGCAGCACACCACCGGAGAGCGGGCGCAGCAGACGGGCCAGCCCGTGCAGTGCGGTGGACTTCCCGCAGGCGTTCGGGCCGACCAGCACGGTGAACGACCCCGCCGCGATGGCGAGATCGAGACCGTGCACCACGGTGTTGCCCCCGTAGCCCAGCGCCAGCTTCTCGGCACGCAGCGGTGTGTCCGGGCCGGTGTCGTTCACAGTGCCCTCCGTTCCCGGTTCAGCAGCCAGATGAGGTAGAGCCCGCCCAGCACCGCGGTGGCGATGCCGGCCGGCAGTTGTGCGGGTCGCACGACCCACATCCCGAGCAGGTCGGCGAGCACCAGGAGCAGGGCGCCGAACAGTCCTGCGGTGACGACGTGCGGGCCCGGTGCACGGGTGATCCGCCGCACCAGCTGTGGCGCGGCCATCGCCACGAAGCCCACCGGGCCGGCGGCGGCGACCGCCACAGCACACCACGCCGTCCCGACGACCATGATCAATGCGCGGTTGGGTTCGAGGGCGAGGCCCAGCGCCCGCGCCAGGTCCGCACCGGCGCCGATCCGCTCCAGCGGGCGCAGGCAGGCGAGGGTCAGCGGGACCAGCACGACGGTGCCGAGCAGCAGCGGCCCGATGTCGTCCCAGCTCCGCCCGGACAGGCTGCCGACGAGCCAGCGGTAGGCCGCCGCGGCCTCGCCGAGCTCGGCCCGGCTGATCAGGAACGCGCGCACCGATCCGAGCACGGCGGTCACGCCGATACCGACCAGGATCAACCTGTACCCGGCGACCCCGCCCCGCCAGGACAACCAGTAGACCGCCACTGCGGTCAGCAGGCCGCCGAGCAGCGCGCCGAGCATCGCCGAGGACACCCAGCTCGCGGCCACGAGCAGCGCCACCACCGCACCGGTGGCCGCCCCGGAGGTGAAACCGATGACGTCCGGGCTGCCGAGCGGGTTGTCGGTCAACGCCTGGAACATCGCCCCGCTCACCCCGAAGGCCCATCCGGCGAGCACCGCGCACAGCACCCGCGGCAACCGGATGTCGAGCACGGCGAGCACCTCGAACGCGGTCACTCCGGAGTAGTCGCCGGCCACGATGCGCAGGGTCGTTCCGGGTGCGATGTCACCGTTGCCGGTCAGCAGGCCGGCCGTCGCGGCGACGCCGACGAGAAGCAGCAAGCCGGCCCCGACCCACGGTGTCCGCGTCCCGATCCGGCCGGACACCCGCTCCCCCAGGAGCCGGACGGTCCGTCGGGGGGCGGCCCAGGGGGCGCCGGTCTCCGTCGGTGCGGCGCTCACAGCGAGGCCAGCTTCCGGCGACGGGCGATCGCGATGAACAGCGGACCACCGATGGCCGCGGTCACCAGACCGGCCTGCAGCTCGCCGGTGCCGGCGATCAGGCGACCGATGACGTCCGCGCCCAGCAGCAGCACGGCCCCGAGCACCAGCGAGAACGCGATCAACCACCGAGTGTTCTGCCCGCCCAGGGCACGCGCGGCGTGCGGTACCGCCAACCCCACGAACCCGATCGGACCGGCCACCGCGGTGGCGGTGCCGCACAGCACGGCGACCGCGCCCGCGGTGAGCAGCCTGGCCCGGGCGGTCGAGGTTCCCAGGCCGACGGCGAGCTCGTCGCCGAGGGCGAGCGAGTCCAGCGACGCCGCCACCAGTACCGCCACGACCAGCCCCAGCAGCACCAGCGCGACTGACGGCCAGAGCAGGTCGCTCTCCCGCCCGGCCAGCGAGCCGATGGTCCAGAAGCGGACCTGGTCGAACGTCCCGGCGTCGAACACCACCAACGCCGACGTCGCACCACCCAGCACTGCGCTCGTCGCGGCTCCGACGAGCACCAGACGGGCCGGGGAGGCGCGCCCGGTGCCCCGCCAGGCCAGGAGGATCACCACCGCGACCGCGCCCGCCGCACCGATGAGCCCGCCGAGGGCCATCGCCAGCGCGCCGCCACCCAGCACGCCGATCACCAGTACGACGCAGAACGACGCACCGGCGTTGACGCCGAGCACCCCGGGATCGGCGAGCGGGTTGCGGGTGAGCGCCTGCATCAGCGCCCCGGCCAGCCCCAGTGCGGCCCCGACGATGACACCGGCCACCGTGCGGGGCAGGCGCAGTGTGCGGACGACCACGGCGTCGGTGGCCGAGATCCGCGGATCGACCGGGTCGGTCAGTGCCAGCCACACCCCGTGGATCCCGACCGACCGGGCCCCGATGACCATGCTCGACAGCACGACCACGATCAGCAATACGATGCAGGCGGCGAGCGCGACCCGCCGGGGTCTCCCCACTCTGGGGCGGGGCGCCGGCGGGGCGGCGAGGGCCGGTGACGCTGGGGACACGGGTGCGGGGGACCTTTCTCGGAAGGTGCGGGTTGCCGCTCGGGGTGGGCCCGGGCCATCATCCGCAGGAGGCAGGTTAGGCTAGCCTGAGAGTGTCGACAATAGTCAAGAGTGATCGAGCCCACGAGGAGTCGAGTGACCATCCCCGCACCACCCTCCCCACCCACCGGGCCGGTCGGTTCGCCGGTCATCGGCCTCTCCAGTGGGCGCGGGCCGCTGGAGTCCGCGTTCGCGTTCTGCGCCGGGTCGGGGGTGGGCGGCGTGGAGCTGGCCTGCCAGGTTCCGGCGAACCGGCCGCACATGTTCGACGAGATGCGGATCACCGGCGCCCGCGAGCTGGCCGATCGCCACGGGCTGTCCCGGGTCCTGCACTCGGACTCCTCGGTGAACACCGCCGAGTCCACCCCGGTGGTGCGCGATGCGGTCCGGCAGCACCTGCAGGACTACGTCCGGCTGGCCGACCGGCTCGGTTGCCCGACCCTCGTGGTCCACGCCGGCTTCCACTTCGACGCTGACACTCCCGACGTGCCCCGCGCGCTGACCGACACCCTCCGCGAGGTCGCCGAGCTGGCCGGCGAGCTCGGCGTGACGCTCGCCCTGGAGAACATGAACGTGCTGCCGCCCGAGGCCGAGATCCGCTACCTCGGCACCACCGCGGCCGAGATCGCGGCGATCCTGGACGCGGTGTCCTCCCCTGCGCTGGGTGCCTGCCTGGACGTCGGGCACGCGCACCTCCTGCCGGGTGGCGTCGCCACCTTCGTCGAGCGCCTCTCCGGCCGCATCAGCCACGTGCAGCTCACCGACAACGACGGCGTCCACGACGAGCACCTGGCGCTGGGGGCCGGCACGCTCGACGTCGCGGCAGCGCTCGACCTGGTGGCCGCCACCGGGTACACCGGGATGATCGCGATCGAACTCGACGACCGGGGGGCCCAGTTGCGCAGCCTGGCGCACCTGCGCGCGCTCGGCCTGCTCCCCGCCCCTGCCACCGGCGGGCCGGTACGGTGACCGGAGCGACGGGGGCGCCGGGAGCCGACGCGGTGGCGAGGGACGAGGGGCCCGCCGCGATCCGGGCCGGACGGCGGATCGCCGACCCACCGAGCATGGTCGCGTTGGCCGCCGACGCGCTCCGCCGGATGATCTTCGACGGGGAACTCGCTCCCGGTGAACGGATGGTGGAGTACCGGCTGGCGGACCAGCTCGCCGTGTCCCGCCCGCCGGTACGCGAGGCGCTGCGGCTCCTGGAGCGGGAGGGCCTGGTCGTCCAGGTCCCCCGCCGGGGTGCCAGCGTCCGTGCACTCTCGCTGCAGGACGTCTACGAGATCACCACCCTGCGGACCGACCTGGAGACGATGGCGATCCGGCTGGGGGTCCCGGTGCAGGACGAGCGGGTGCTGGCCCCGCTGGCCGAGGCCACCCGCATCCTCGAGGTGAACGCGCGACGGGGCGCGGAGGACAGTGCCGTCGAGGACACGATCCGGTTCCACCGGGCGCTGGTCGCGCTCGCCGGCCACGGCCGGCTCGACGAGGCCTACCATGCGTTGTCGCTGCAGCTCTGGCTGCTGATGGCGATGAACCGGCGGGCCCGGTCGTCCACCGAGAGTCTCGTCGAGCGGGCGCAGCGGCACCGGGCCCTGTTCGATCTCGTGCGTGCCGGCGACGCGGACGCCGTGCTCGCCGCGCTGCACGACGGCAGTTCCCTCAGCATGCTCCGGCTGGTCGGCCCGCTGATCTCCGAGGACGGCAGCCCCGCCGCGCACGCCTGGTTCGAGCGTGTGCGCGAACGGGGCACGACCGCACCCGACGCTCCGGTCTGAACGGGCCGGCCGCCCCGCACCGGGGCAGCGTCACACCCCGCCGCGACGCTGCGGCAGACAGCAGTCGACGGCGCACGGCACACCGTTGCGGGTGCACCCCGCCACAGGCATGCTGCCGAGGCGCCGGGGCGCGGCGGCGTGCACGTGCTCCGCGACCAGCTCGACCACCATGTCGGCGAACCGCGGGTCCGGTCCGGCGGTCGCCGCCCTGGCGAAACCCATGCCGTGCTCGGCGGCCCGTTCGGCGGCCTCGTTGTCCAGGTCCCAGATGACCTCCACGTGGTCGGAGACGAACCCGACCGGCGCGACGACCACTGCCGGGACGCCCTTGGCATGCAGGTCGTCGATGTGGTCGACGATGTCGGGCTCCAGCCACGGCACCTGCGGCGGTCCCGAGCGGGACTGCCAGACGACGTCGAAGTCGTCGATGCCCAGCTCGGCGGCGACCAGCGCGGAGGCCTCGCCGACCTGCCGGGAGTAGCGGTGGCCGCCCTCGGCGGGGGTGCCGGCGGCGGCGTCGGCCGCGTTCGGGATCGAGTGCGCGGTGAACACCAGGCGGGCGTGCTGACGCAGCTGCGGGTCCAGCTGGTCCAGTGCGGCCCGGACGGCGTCGGCGTTCGCCCGGACGAACTGCGGATGGTCGTGGAACTGCCGCAGCTTCACGAGCTCCGGCGCCGAGGGCCCGACCGCGGACCGGGCCCGCTCGATGTCCTCGTGGTACTGACGGCAGGCCGAGTAACCGCCGTAGGCACTCGTCGCGAACACCAGTGCCCGACGGACCCCGGCCTCGGCCATCTCCCGGACGGCGTCCTCGGCGAACGGGTGCCAGTTCCGGTTGCCGAACCAGACCGGCAGATCCGTGCGGGCGGAGATGGCCGCGATCAGCTCGCGGTTGCGCGCGTTGATCGGCGACACCCCGCCGAAGTGCTGGTAGTGCTCCTCGACCGCGTCCAGCCGCTCCGGTGGGACCCCGCGCCCACGGGTCACGTTCTCCAGGAACGGACGGACCTCGTCGGGGGCCTCGGGGCCGCCGAACGACAGCACCAGGATGGCGTCGACCTCGGACCCGTGCTTCTCAGCGATGTGCTGTTCAGCGATGTGCTGTTCGGGGCTGCGCTGTTCGGTGCTGCGCTGTTCGGGGTGGGGCTGTTCGGACACCCCCCGATTAGACACCCACGGCGTGCACCCCGCCGTCCGCCATCACCATCGAGCCGGTGGTGGTGGGCAGCCAATCGGACAGCACCGCGCACACCGTCTTCGCGACCGGCACCGGGTCGTTCATGTCCCAGCCGAGCGGGGCCCGGGAGTCCCACACCTCCTCGAACGCACCGAAGCCCGGGATCGACTTCGCGGCCATCGTCTTCACCGGTCCGGCCGCGACGAGGTTGACCCGGATCCCGTCCGGCCCGAGGTCGCGGGCCAGGTAGCGGGTGACCGACTCCAGGGCCGACTTGGCGACACCCATCCAGTCGTAGGCGGGCCAGGCCTGCCGGTTGTCGAAGTCCATCCCGACGATCGAGCTGCCCGGCCGCAGCAGCGGCTTGCACGCCACGGCCAGGGACTTCAGCGAGTACGCACTCACCTGGATGGTCGTGGCGACGTCGGCCCACTCGGCCTTCAGGAACGCGCCCTCGCCGAGCGCACCGGGCGGGGCGTAACCGATCGAGTGCAGCACACCGTCGAGCCGCGGGTCCTCACCCAGGTGCGGGGTGATCCGCTCGGCCAGCGAGTCCAGCTGACCCTGGTCCGACACGTCCAGCTCGACGACCGGAGCCGGCTTCGGCAGTCGCTGGGCGATCCGCTCGACCAGGCGCATCCGGCCGAACCCGGTGAGCACCACCTCGGCGCCCTGCTCCTGGGCGATCTTGGCGGAGTGGAAGGCCAACGAGGCATCGGTGATCACACCGGTGATCAGCAGCCGCTTGCCGTCGAGCAGTCCCATGACGTCCTTTCGGGGGTGGTGTACCGGGTGGGTCAGTGACCCATGCCGAGGCCGCCGTCGACGGGCACGACGGCCCCGGTGACGTAGCCCGCACCGGGCGAGGCGAGGAAGGCGACCACGGACGCGACCTCGTCCGGGTCGGCGTAGCGGGCCAGCGGGATCGTCCCGAGGATCTCGGCGCGACGCTTGTCCCCCAGGGCCCGGGTCATGTCGGTGTCGACGAACCCGGGGGCGACCACGTTGGCGGTGATGCCGCGGCTCCCGAGCTCGCGGGCCACCGAGCGGGCCAGCCCGACCAGCCCTGATTTCGAGGCCGCGTAGTTGACCTGCCCGGCGGAGCCGGACAGACCGACCACCGACGACACGAAGATCATCCGACCC
This sequence comes from Pseudonocardia sp. NPDC049635, assembly GCF_040659795.1. Taxonomy (NCBI): domain Bacteria; kingdom Bacillati; phylum Actinomycetota; class Actinomycetes; order Pseudonocardiales; family Pseudonocardiaceae; genus Pseudonocardia; species Pseudonocardia sp. NPDC049635. The sequence goes on along the minus strand of NZ_JBFAON010000001.1, from coordinate 194,885 downwards.
TTCTTGGCCTTCAGCATGCCGCGCGAGGCGCGCTTCGCGACCCGGTAGGCCGCGGTGAGGTTCGCGTCGACGACCGAGGTGAAGGACTCCTCGGCCATGCGCATCAGCAGCCCGTCGTCGGTGATCCCCGCGTTGGACACGAGCACCTCGACCGGGCCGTGGGCCGCCTCGGCCTCGGTGAAAGCGGCGTCCACCGAGTCGGCGTCGGTGACGTCGCAGTGCACCGGCAGGAGCTCGTCGGGCAGGCCGTCCTTCCCGGAGCGGTAGGTCACCGCCACCTGGTCCCCCTGTGCCGCGAACGCCGTCGCGATCGCCAGGCCGATGCCGCGGTTTCCTCCGGTCACGAGCACACTGCGTCCCACGGGGGCTGAACCTAACGCACTACCCACCGGTACCGCCGACCCCGAGCAGGGACGAAGCTCACGGCAACCGCCTGCCCAGCCCGATCCCGGCGGCGAGACCGCCGATCAGCAGTGCGAACCCGCCGATCAGCCACGGTCGGCTGGCGTCGACCTCGCGTTCCTCGTAGCCGAGCTCCTCGGAGAGGTCGGAGTACACGGCGCGCAGCTCGGACTCGGTGGCGGCGGTGAAGAACCGCCCACCGGAGATCTGCGCGATGCGTTCCATCGAGGCGTCGTCGACGGCGACCGGGGTCCGCCCGCCGTCCAGCTCGATCGTGCCGTAGCTGGTGCCGAACGAGATCGTCGAGACCGGGACGCCGCGCTCGGCGGCCTCCGCCGCGGCGGTGAAGGAGCCGCGGGGCTCGTTCTCACCGTCCGGGCCGGGCACGGTCTGCGTCCCGTCCGAGAGCAGCACGATCCGGGCCGGCGGCGGGACGCCCTCGGCGTCCGGGCCACCCTCCAGCGACCGGGAGAAGGTATCGATCGCCTGCATCGCCGTGAAGATCGCCTCGCCGGTGGCGGTCGACTCGGCGAGCTGCAGGTTGTCGACGCCGTTCTTCACGGTGGGGCGCTCGGTGGTCGGCGAGACCAGCACTGCGGCGGTCCCGGCGAACGAGACCAGCCCGAGGTTGACGCCGGGCGTGAGCTGGTCGGCGAACTGCTTGGCCGCCGACTGGGCGGCGGCGAGCCGGGTCGGTGCGACGTCGGTCGCCTTCATCGACAGCGAGACGTCGATCACGAGCATCACGGTGGCCCGGTTGCGCGGGACCTTCGCCATCGCCTGCGGGCCGGCCAGCGCCACGGTCAGCACCGCGAGCGCGGCGATCATCGCGATCGCCGGTACGTGCCGCCAGCGACCGGGCCGGTGCGGAACGACGGTCTCCAGCAGCTCCAGGTTGGTGAACCGGACGACGTCACGGCGTCGCCGGCGCAGCAGCCACACGTACCCGGCCACCAGCGCGGCCACGACGAGCAGCCCGAGCAGCCACCACGGAGACGCGAACCTCATGCCGACGACCTCCCCGCACCCGCCCACGCATGCCTGCGGGCGACCGCGAACCGGACGATGTCGGCCACCCAGTCGCGGTCGGTGCGCAGGGTGAGGTGTGCGGCACCGCAGCGCCGCAGCACCTGCGCGACCCGGTCCCGGTGGGCCGAGGCGGCGGCGGCGAACTCGCGGCGCAGCAGCGGTGTCGTCGTGACCTCGCGCTGCCGGCCGGTCTCCGGGTCGGCCAGCACCACGGTGCCCACGTCGGGCAGCTCCAGCTCGCGCGGGTCGACGACCTCGATCGCGAGCAGGTCGTGCCGGCCGGACAGGGCGCGCAACGACCGCTCCCAGACCGGCTCGCCGAGGAAGTCCGACAGCACCGCGACCAGGCCGCGCCGGCGCGGCGGGCGACGCAGCTGGTCCAGCACCGCCGTGAGGTCGCCGCGCACTCCCTCCTCCGCAACGGGCGTCGTCGCGACCCGCCGGACCAGCCCGCGGGCGTGCACGAGCCCACCGCGGGCAGGCAACCGCAGGATGTCCGCACCGTTGCTGACGACAGCGCCGAGCCGGTTCCCGCCACCCGCGGTCAACACCGCGACGGCCGTCAACCCGGCCAGCACCAGGTGGCGCTTGTCGGTGCCCGCGGTGCCGAAGTCGAGGCTGCGGGACAGGTCGACGGCCACCCAGGTCTCCAGCTCGCGATCGGCGACGGTGTCCCGCACGTGCGGCGTGGTGGTGCGGGCGGTGACCGACCAGTCCATCCGTCGCACGTCGTCACCGGGCTGGTACGCGCGGGCCTCCCCCGGCTCACCACCGGGCCCGGGCAGCAGCCCGGTGTGGTTGCCCTGCAGCAGACCGTCCAGCCGGCGGCGGACGGTGAGTTCCAGGGTGCGCAGCGACGCCTCCAGGCGGGCCTGCCCGCCGTCCGGGCCCGCCGTCACGCCGGGCCCTGGCCCGCCCCGCCGGGACGGGCGCTGACCTGCGGCAACGGCACGGTCTGCAACACCCGGGACACGATGTGATCGACCGGGACCTGATCGGCGACGGCGTCGTAGGACAGCACCAGCCGGTGCCGCAGCACGTCCGGGGCGACCTCCAGCACGTCCTGCGGGAGCACGTAGTCGCGTCCGCGGACCAGGGCGAGCGCGCGGGCGCCGGACACGATGCCCAGCGAGGCGCGGGGCGAAGCGCCGTAGGCGATCCAGGAGGCGACGTCGGACAGCCCGTGCTCGTCGGGCCTGCGGGTCGCCACCACCAGCCGTACCACGTAGTCGACCAGCGCATGGTGCACGAACACGCCGGAGGCGGTGTGCTGCAGACGGACCAGCTCGGCCGGGGTGAGCACCTGGGTGGCGGTGGGCGGTTCGGCACCCATCCGGTAGATGATCTCGCGCTCCTCCTCGACGCCCGGGTACTCGATGAGGAGCTTGAACAGGAAGCGGTCGCGCTGTGCCTCGGGCAGCGGGTACACGCCCTCGTTCTCGATCGGGTTCTGGGTGGCGAGCACCAGGAACGGGTCGGGCATCGGGTGGTCCCGCCCGGCCAGCGAGAGCTTCCGCTCCGCCATCACCTCGAGCATCGCCGACTGCACCTTGGCGGGCGCCCGGTTGATCTCGTCGGCGAGTACGAAGTTGGCGACGATCGGACCGAGCTCGACGTCGAACTCCTCGCGTCCCTGCCGGTAGATCCGGGTCCCGAGGATGTCGGCGGGCACCAGGTCGGGGGTGAACTGCAGACGGGCGAAGGAGCCGCCGACGACCCGGGCGAAGGTCTCCACCGCGAGCGTCTTCGCGACGCCGGGGACGCCTTCGAGCAACAGGTGCCCTTTGGCGAGCAGACCGACCAGCATCCGCTCGACCAACCGGTCCTGGCCGACGATCACCCGCTTGACCTCGAGCACCGCGCGTTCGAGCCGCTCGGCGTCACCTGCGGGGGTGCTCGGGGGGCCGGACGCGGGGGTGTCGTGGGACGGACTCGTGCTCACCGTGGCATTCGACCGCGGGACCCGTGTGACGCCGGTGAAGGATCACCCGCTCCGTCTTCCCACATCCTATAGGATCTCTGGGTATTCACCGAACCGTTCGACGATGGGACCGCGATGACGCGCCTGTTCAACGACCCCGACGACTTCGGCGCCGAGATGACGGCAGGCTTCGCCGCCGCGTCTGCCCGGTGGGTGCGCGCCAATCCCGGCGGGGTGGTCCGGAGCACCACCGACGCGGAGCCGACCGTCGCCCTGGTCGTCGGCGGCGGCTCCGGGCACTACCCGGCGTTCGCCGGGCTGGTCGGGCCGGGACTGGCGCACGGTGCAGCGATGGGAAACATCTTCGCCTCACCCTCCGCCCAGCAGGTTCACTCGGTCGCCGCCGAGTCCGATCAGGGTCGTGGCGTGCTGCTGTCCTACGGCAACTACGCGGGCGACGTTCTCAACTTCGACGCCGCCCAGGAGCGGCTGCGCGCCGAGGGGACGGACTGCCGGACCGTCGTCGTCACCGACGACGTGTCGAGTGCCGCCGCCGACCGGCGCGCGGACCGGCGTGGGATCGCCGGCGACCTCACGGTGTTCAAGGTCGCCGGGGCGGCCTGCGCGGCCGGTTACGACCTCGACGGCGTGGAGCGGGTCGCCCGGCTCGCCAACGACCGGACCCGCTCACTGGGCGTCGCGTTCGACGGGTGCACCCTGCCCGGAGCCGGCGGGCCGCTGTTCCGGGTCCCGGAGAACCGGATGGCGGTCGGCCTGGGCATCCACGGCGAGCCCGGCATCGACGAGACCGGGGTGCCGACCGCCGCCGGCCTCGCCGACCTGCTCGTCTGCACGCTCCTCTCGGAGACCCCGGACGGCGCCGGGACCCGGGTCGTGCCGATCCTCAACGGCCTCGGCTCGGTGAAGTACGAGGAGCTGTTCGTCGTCTACGGCACCGTCCACCGGCTGCTCGCCGAGGCCGGCCTGGAGATCGTCGATCCGGAGGTCGGCGAGTTCTGCACCAGCTTCGACATGGCAGGCGCCTCGCTCACCCTGCTGTGGCCCGACGACGAGCTGGAGCGGCTCTGGACCGCGCCGTGCGACACCCCGGCCTTCCGCCGCGGCCGGGTCGACGGACAGCGGGAGCGGACCGCGTCGGCGCCGACCGCCACCGGGACAGGCGACGCGGTGGTCGACGAGGTGGTCGTGGCCGGCCCGGGGTCGCGCGCCTGCGGTGAGCTGGTCGCGGCCGCGCTCGCCGACGTGGCGGGCGAGCTCGATGCGCACGCCGACGAGCTTGGCAGGCTGGACCGGGTTGCCGGCGACGGTGACCACGGCATCGGCATGCAGCGCGGCGGCCGGGCCGCCCGCGATGCCGCCGCCGCGGCGGCCGGTCGCGGCGCCGGGGCCGGGACCGTGCTGCGCCGGGCCGCCGACGCCTGGGGCGACCGGGCGGGCGGCACCTCCGGCGCGATCTGGGCGGCCGCGCTGGCCGCGCTGGGCGGCGCGCTGGGTGACGACACCGCGCCGGACGCCCGGGCCGTCGCCGGCGCGGTGCGGGCCGCCGGCCGGGCGGTGGAGGAGGCGGGCGGGGCCGCCGTCGGGGACAAGACGATGGTCGACGCGATCGTCCCGTTCGTCCGCACCCTGGACGAGCGGATCGCGGCCGGTGACGGGCCGGCGGCTGCCTGGGACGCCGCCGCCGAGGCGGCGGCCGGAGCCGCGGAGGGGACCCGCGAACTGCGCGCCAGGCTGGGCCGGGCACGATCGCACGGGGACCGCAGCATCGGCACTCCCGATCCCGGGGCGGTCTCCTTCGCACTGGTCGTGCGGACCGTCGGGCAACGGTTGCGGGAGGAACCCACGTGCTGATCGGCGTCAGCTTCAAGACCTGGTTCTCGCACGCGCGCACCCTGGAGTGGCTGCGGACGGTCGCGGCGACCGCCTGCGGACACGCCGCCGTCACCTCCGGGACGGTCCGTTTGTTCGCGATGCCGCAGTTCCCGACGATCCCGGACGCCGTCGCGATCGCCGCCCCGGCCGGGATCGCGGTCGGCGCGCAGGACATCGCCGAGCACGACGACGGTCCGTGGACCGGCGAGGTGACCGGCCTGGTGCTCGCCGAGGTCGGCGCGACGATGGTCGAGGTGGGGCACGCCGAGCGGCGCGCCCACTTCGGCGAGACCGATGCCGTCGTCGCTGCGAAGACGCTCGCCGCGCTGCGCAACGGGCTGACGCCGGTACTGTGCGTCGGCGAGACCGAGCGGGCGGAGCCGCAGCACGCCGCGGACGTCGTGCGGGCCCAGGTCGACAGCGCGTTCGCTCCGGCCAGGGCCGCCGGTGTCACCGGAGCATCGGTGGTGGCCTACGAGCCGGTGTGGGCGATCGGCGCGCCGGAGCCGGCTCCGCCCCGTCATGTGCGCGAGGTCGGATCGGCGCTGCGTGCACACCTCGCGGATGCACCGGACGCCCGGGTGATCTACGGCGGCAGCGCGGGCCCCGGCCTGCTGCCGCGGATCGCCGGCGGCGTCGACGGGATGTTCCTCGGGCGATTCGCGCACGACCCGGCCGCCCTCGCCACGATCCTCGACGAGGTCCTGACGCTGGACCCCGGCGTGACGGAGGTCCGATGAGCACCACCCCGGGACTGCGCGGCGGGATCGAGCGCCGCGGCCTGCGCGACCACGTCTACGAGCGGATCCTGGAGCTGCTGCTCAGCGGCGGTCTGGAGCCGGGAGCCCGGCTCGGGATCGACACGATCGCCCGTGACCTTGCCGTCTCCCCCACGCCGGTGCGGGAGGCGATGGTCCAGCTGGAGCGGACCGGCCTGGTCACCCGGGAGGCGCTGAAGGGGTACCGGGTCGCGCCGCCGTTGGGCGCCCCGCAGCTGGCCGAGCTGTTCGACGCCCGGCTGATGCTGGAGACCACCGCGACCCGGATGGCCGCCCCGGCCGGTCCGGAGCTGCTCGAGGAGTTGCGGCACGCGCAGCAGGAGCACGCCCGGGCCGGTGAGCGGGTGGCCGAGGCGCTCGCCGCCGGCCGAGTCGATCTGCAGCTGACCACCGAGTACTTCGCCGCCGACACCGACTTCCACGCCGTCGTACTGCACCATTGCGGCAACCGGTACCTGCTCGACATGTCCGAGACGCTCGGCGCGCAGGTGCACCGGATGCGGCAGACCGCGCTGCGCGGTGTGCCGGACGTCGAGGAAGCGGTCGCCGAGCACGCCGCGGTGGTCGAGGCGTTCGCGTCCGGTGAGGTCGACGCGCCGGTCGCGGCCATGACCCGACACCTGCGCAACGTCCGGGAGCGTTCGTTGCGCCTCGAACACGGGGACTGACCGGAGCTGATCCGGAGCATCAACACGATTGACGTTGCTGAATAATCCTATAGGATCTCTGAAAGATTCTCGCACTGTTGCGAACGAGGAGCCGCCGTGACCGCTCGCCCCGATCTCACCGCCGACACCTGGCCGATCGCCGTGTGCATGCACGGTTTCGCCCCGGTCGGCCGGGACGGGATCGCCCTGCACGACGCCCCGGCCGAGCGCTGGGACGACCTGTTCGCCGAGGTCGCCTCGCTCGGGTTCACCGAGCTGGAGCTGGCCGACTCGCACATCCGCCCGGCCGACCTGGAACCGAGCCGCCGGGCCGAGCTGCTCTCGATCGCCGAGCAGCACGGCGTCACGATCATCTCGGTGCACGTGCAGCGGCAGAGCGTGCTGGAGCCCGGCCGGGAGGACCGCAACCTCGACTACGCCCACCGCACCGTCGACGCCGCGGCCGAGATGGGCATGAGCGTGTTCTCCACCGGCCTGCACCACCCGTTCTCCGAGGCCCAGAAGCGGGCGCTCTGGTTCTGGACCGCACCCGGTTGGAAGGACCCGGACGACGCCGACACCCGGGCGTTCGCCGTCGATCGGCTACGGGAGGTCGGCAAGCACGCCCAGGACGTCGGGCTGCCGATGGCGCTGGAGATGTACGAGGACACCTACCTCGGCACCGCCGACTCCGCCGTGGCACTGATCCAGGAGATCGGCCTCGACAACGTCGGCCTCAATCCCGACATCGGCAACCTCGTCCGGCTGCACCGGCCGATCGAGGACTGGCGGGAGATGCATGCCGCGACGCTGCCCTACGCCAACTACTGGCACGTGAAGAACTACGCCCGGGACGAGGCCGGGGACGGTTCCTGGTTCAGCTCCACACCGACGTCGTTGGAGCTCGGCCTCATCAACTACCGCCAGGTGGTGCGGGACGCCGTCGAGGTCGGCTTCCGGGGCCCGTTCCTGATGGAGCAGTACGGCGGCGACTCGCTCGGCGTCTGCGCCACCAACCGCGACTACCTGCGCACCCTGCTCCCCCGTTCCTGAGGAGACCACCGTGACATCCCGACCGACACTCACCGGTATCCACGCGGTGATCGGCAGCGGCTACATGGGCGGTGGGATCGCCCAGGTGCTGGCCCTGGCGGGCGCACACGTCCGGATCGCCGACGTCGACCCGGAGACCACTGCCGCCAACCGGGAACGGCTGATCGGCGAGGCGAAGCAGTTCGCCGACGACCGGTTGTTCCCCGAGCACGCACCCGACACGATCGCCGAGCGGGTCACCGTCGCCGCGTCCTACGAGGGGGCCGTCGAGGGTGCGACGTTCGTCGAGGAGGCGGTGCCGGAGCGGATCGAGATCAAGCACGACGTGCTGCGCCGGGTCTCCGCGGCGGCCGCGCCGGAGACCGTGATCGGCTCCAACACCTCGACCATCCTGATCGGCCGGATCGCAAAGGCCGTGACGCGCCCGGAGCGGTTCCTCGGCGTGCACTTCTCCAATCCGGCGCCGTTCATACCCGGTGTCGAGGTGATCGCGCACGCCGGCACCTCTGAGGCGGTGGTCACCGGTGTCGAGGAGATCGTCCGGGCGACCGGCAAACACCCGGCCCGGATCTCCGATGCCGACGGTTTCGTCCTCAACCGGTTGCAGTACGCGCTGTTCTCCGAGGCCGCGCAGCTCGTCGACGAGGGTGTCGCGACCGCCGAGGACGTCGACACCGTCGTCCGCACCACGTTCGGTTTCCGGTTGCCGTTCTTCGGCCCGTTCGCGATCGCCGACATGGCCGGTCTGGACGTCTACAGATTCTGCTTCGAGTCCCTGCAGGGCCGCTGGCCGGAGCGCTTCGCCACCCCGCCCGCGTTGGACGAGCACGTCGAGAACGGACGCCTGGGCACCAAGTCCGGTGGCGGGTTCCTCGACGTCCCGGCCGAGCGGGTGTCCGAGCTGGTCGCTTACCGCAACCGGGCCTACGTGCGGATGCAGCAGCTGCTCGACGAGCTCGGCCCCGCACCGGTCCAGGGGACCGGCCGATGAGCGCGCCGTTCCCCGCGGAGCGCACCGCCGTCCTCACCGGCGCCGGATCCCCGCGCGGGATCGGTCGCGCCACCGCGTTCCATCTCGCCGGGGTGGGCTGGAACGTCGGGCTGATCGACGTCGACGGCGACGCAGCCGCGGCGACCGCCGCAGAGGTGGCCGCGGTGCACGGCGTGCGCGCGACCGGGGTCGGGGCCGACGTGGCCGACCGGGCCGCGGCGGTGGCCGCCGTCGACACACTCGAGGCCGAGCTGCCCCAGCTGGTCGCGCTGGTCGCGTTCGCCGGGGTCTCCTCGCCGGTCCCCTACCTGGACGTCGACGAGCAGGAGTGGCGCCGGGTCGTCTCGATCAACCTGGAGGGCACTCACTGGGTCACCCAGCGGGTCGCCCACTCGCTGGTCGGGCACGGGGTCGGCCGGATCGTCGGGGTGTCGTCGGTGTCGGCCCAGCGCGGCGGCGGCACCTACTCGAAGACGCCCTACTCGGCGGCCAAGGCGGGGATCGTCGGCCTGATCCGGTCGATCGCCCGCGAGCTGGGGCCGCACGGGGTGACGGCGAATGCGATCTCCCCCGGCCCGATCGACACCGACATCATGGGCGGCACACTGAGCGAGGAACGCAAGGCCGCGATGGCGGCCGACGGCGTGCTCACCCGGATCGGCACCCCGCACGACGTGGCCGCTGCTGTCGCCTACCTGATCAGTGCCGACGCCGGCTTCGTGACCGGCCAGACCCTGAACGTCGACGGCGGCCTGTACATGCACTGAGCCGCAGCGTACGACCGCGCAATCGACCGCACCCGTCCCACCGTGGAGGCACCGTGCCCGAGCAGTCCCCCCGTCCCGGACCGTTCCCCGGCTGGAGCTGGTCGCGGGTCGCGTTCCTGACCGTCGGCATCGTGCTGGCCGGGGTCGGGCTCGTGCTGATCCTCGGCTGAACCGCAGCAGATCCCGGGGCTGCTCCGCAGCGCCCACCGCACCGTCCCGAGCTCGAAGGAGAGATCGTGACCACCTCGTCGTCCGGGCCACCGCCCGGCTCGTCCTCGGATACGCCACGGGGACTGCTCGACAGCCCCCATCTGGAATCGGGGATCCGCAAGTCCGTCCGCCGGCTGATGCCGATGCTGGTGGTCCTTTACTTCGTCGCCTTCCTCGACCGCACCAACATCGCCTTCGCCGAGGAGGGCCTGCAGGTCGACCGCGGCGTCAGCGCAGGGGCGTTCGCGCTCGGCGCAGGCATCTTCTTCATCGGCTACGCACTGTTCGAGATCCCGAGCAACCTGTTGCTGAAGAAGTACGGGGCCCGGTTCTGGCTGGCCCGGATCGCCATCACCTGGGGCCTGGTCGGCGCCGCGTTCGCCTTCACCACGAACGACACGATGTTCGTCGTGCTGCGGTTCCTGCTCGGCGTCGCCGAGGCCGGGCTGTTCCCGGGCGTGATCATGTTCCTCGCCGAGTGGTTCCCGAACCGCAAGCGCGTACAGATGTTCGCGATCTTCTACCTGGCGCAACCGTTCAGCCAGATGGTCGGTGGCCCGCTGTCCGGGGTGATGATCAGTTTCGGTGACCGGTTCACCCCGTTCCTCGGCTGGCAGGTGATGTTCTTCCTGCAGGGCATGATGGCCGTCGTCGCCGGCGTGGTGGCGTTGTTCGTGCTCATCGACTCACCGGCGAAGGCGCCGTTCCTCACCACCGGGGAGAAGACGGCGATGCGCGAGGTGATGGAGCACGAGAACGCCGTCAAGGACTCCGACGGCCCCCGCGGCATCGTCCCGGCGATGCTGAGCGCGAAGGTCTGGTACTTCACCGTCATCTACTTCTGCCTGCAGATCGCCGTCTACGGCACCACCTTCTACCTGCCACAACAGGTGTCGTCGCTGATCGGCCGCGACGTCGGCTGGGAGGTCGGGCTGGTCACCGCCATCCCCTGGGCGGTCGGCCTGTTCGCCTGCTACTACGTCGGGCGGCACGCGGACACGCTGCGGCGCAGGCGCAACTGGGGGACGATCGCGTTCGTCGTGACCGGCACCGCGATCCTGGTGTCCGGCTGGGCCGGTGCGAACGGCCAGGCGCTGCTCGGCATCGCCGCGATCACCGTGGCGGTCTCGGCGTTCCTCTGTGCCGGCCCGATCAGCTGGTCGTTCCCGACGGCGTTCCTCGCCGGGGCTGCCGCGGCCACCGGTATCGGACTGATCAACTCGATCGGCAACCTCGGCGGCTTCGTGGCACCGATCATGCGGACCGCGATCAACGACGTCGTGCCGACCGAGACCGGCGTGTGGGGCGTGGTGTCGCTGGGTGTGCTCGCCTTCCTCGCCGCCGTGATGACCTGGGGCACCCGGTTCTTCACCGCCCGCGCCGACGACCTGCTCGGCGACACCCCGGGTGCTGCCCGCCGGGAGGGCGGGCGGTGACCACGACGAACGTGACGAAGGTCGTGGTGTGCGACGACGACCCCACCGGGACCCAGTCCGCGACCGGCGTCGAGGTGCTGCTGCAGTGGGACACCGAGGTGCTCACCGCCGCGCTGGACCGGGCCGACGCGGTCTACCTGCTCACCAACACCCGGGCCCTCGACGAGAGCGCCGCCGTCGCGCTGGTCCGCCGGATCCGGGACGAGGCGGCCGAGGTCGGACGGCGGCTGGACGCCGACGTCCGGCTGGTGCTGCGCGGCGACTCCACGCTGCGCGGGCACGTGTTCGCCGAGTGCGCCGCGATCGACCCGCGGGCGCCGGTGGTCTTCGCGCCGGCGTTCCCGGGCGGCGGGCGCACCACGGTCGAGGGCACCCACCTGGTCCGGATCGGCGGCGTCACCGTGCCGGCGCACGAGACCGAGTTCGCCCGCGATCCGGTCTTCGGCTACCGGTACGGTCACCTGCCCGACTACGTCCGCGAGCGTTCCGGCCGCACCTCGGTCCCGATCGGGATCGGGACGGTCCGCTCCCCCGCGCTGGCCGCGGTGCTCGCCGCGGCCGCCGAGGGCGAGGTGCTCCTGCCGGACGTCCACGACGACACCGACCTCCGCCTGATCGCCGACGCACTCCGCACGGCCTGGGCGCACCGCACGCTGGTAGCCCGGGGCGGCGCACCGCTCGCCGCTGCGATCGCCGGCGTCACCAGCGACGGTCTGCTGCCCGCGCCGGTCGCCGGACCGGGCAGCACGCTGCTGGTGTGCGGATCGCACACGGCCGCCGCGACCCGGCAGCTGGAACGTGCGGCGACCGGACGCACGCCGGGCACCGTGGTGCGCACCGCTGCCGCGCTCACCGATCCCGGCGCCGAGACCGAGGTGGTCACCGCCGCCTGCGCAGCGGCCCTCGACAGCGGCTTCGCCACCCTCACCAGCGAGCGCGACCGGCTGCCGGCGCACGACACCCTGGCACACGGCGAGTCGGTCATGCGGGTGCTCGCCGGGACGGTCGCCCGGCTGCGTGACCGGCTCGACGTCGTCGTCACCAAGGGCGGGATCACCGGCGCGCAGGTGGCCCGCGACGGGCTCGGCGCGGTTTCCGCGCGGGTCCGCGGGCAGGTGCTGCCCGGGGTGTCGGTGTGGGACCTGCGCACCGTGGACGGGCGGGACGTCGTGCAGGTCGTGGTTCCCGGCAACGTCGGCGACGACGACGCCCTGGACGCTGCCCTCGCCACCGTCCGGGCGTGACCGATCAGGCCAGTGCGTGCAGCAGCGCCGCGGTCAGCGCGGTCTGCCGGACCAGTCCGGGGACGAGCGCGTGCTCGTGCCGGGCGTGCGCCCCGGCGCCCAGCGCGCCGAGCCCGTCGAGCACCGGGAGCCCGCGCGCGGCGAGGAAGTTCGCGTCGCTCGCCCCGCCGACGGCGATCTCGGCCAGGTCGGTGCCGATCCCGGCGGCGGCTGTCCGGGCCAGCTCGTAGAGCCGGGCGGTGGCGGGTGTCCGCTCCATCACCGGGCGGTTCCATTCGCCCTCGACCCGCAGCGTGGCGTCCGGGTGGTGAGGACGCAGTCCGGCCAGGACGCCGTCGATCCGGGCGGTCTCGGCGTCACCGGAGACCCGGACGTCGATCTCGCACCAGGCGTGCCCGGCCGTCACGTTGGAGCGGGTGCCGCCGCCGACCACGCCGACGTTCACGCTGGTGCCGGCGTCGAGGTCGCGGGCCGCGTGCAGGGCCAGCACCGCGCGGGCCAGCTCGTCGACCGCGCTCGCCCCGGCCGTCGGGTCGAGTCCGGCGTGCGCCTCGACGCCGTCGACGTCGAGCCGGAACATCCCCACGCCCTTGCGCGCGGTCTTGACCTCCCCGTCGGGGCCGGCCGCCTCGAACACGAGACCGGCGCGGGCGCCGTCGGCGGCCCGCTCGATCACCGACCGGGACACCGGCGAGCCGATCTCCTCGTCGCCGGTGAGCAGCAGCCGCAGCGGGGGCAGCGCCAGCCCGGCGGCACGGGCGATCCGGACGGCCCACAGCGCCTGGACCAGGCCCGCCTTCATGTCGAACACACCCGGTCCGGTGATCCGGTCGTCGTGCACCGCGAACGGCATCGTGTCCAGCGTGCCGAGCGGCCACACCGTGTCGTAGTGCGCGAGCAGGAGCACCGGCTCCGCCGAGGTCCCGGCTGTGCCATCTATGCCATCTGTGCCGGCTGTGCCATCTGTGCCGGCGTACTCCAGCACCCGCACGTCCCCGTACCGCCCGCCGGGCACCAGCGTCGACGATGCGGCCGGGCCGAGCCGGTCGGCCACCAGCCCGTCCAGCCAGGACAGTCCCTTCTCCAGGGACGGCCGGTCGTCGCTCGGGGTCTCGATCTCGACGTAACCGCGCAGGTCCTCGATCATCACCGGCAGCGCGGCCTCTGCCGCCCCGGTCAGGCTCATGACTGCCCCTCCCGCTCGTCGGTGCCACGGTAGGCGCAGCGCACGACACCGGTGCTCCCGCTCCCGGTATGTGCCAGGATCGGGTGATGGCAGCAGGATCGAAGGTGCGCTGGAGCGAGCTGGGCACGGCAGGACGGATCGCGGTGGTGCTCGCGGCGGTGCTCCAGTTCGGACTGCTGGGTGCGGCGTGGGCCGACCTGGCGCGGCGGGCCCCGTCCGAGGTGAACGGTCCGCGCTGGGTGTGGGCGCTGGCGTCGCTGGTCAACTTCGCCGGCCCGATCACCTACTTCGCCCGCGGCCGCAGACGCTGACCGCCCCGCCGTCACCGGGCGGGCGGATCCTGCTCCACGAACCGCAGCGTCATCGCCAGGTAGTCACGCAGCGACACGGTCGCCGACGCCCGCCGGTACCGGCTCCAGATCGCGTTCGCGGCGGCCGGACTCAGTGCACGCGAGTGCGCGACCGTCGCGCGGGCCTCCGCGTCGGCGATGTCGCGGCCGGCCAGCGTCGCGAACGCGGCGACCAGCTCGGCTGCCCGGTCGTCGTCCATACGCCCAGCAGACCACGGGCCACCGACAGTTACCGCCGTGCTACTCCAGCAACAGGAACGCGATCGCCGCGACACCGATCACGATGATCACCCCGCGCAGTACCGCGGGGGGTAGCCGCCTGCCCACCTTCGCCCCCAGCAGGCCGCCGACGATCGAGCTAGCCGCGATGATCCCCACCACGGCCCAGTCGACCGGCGCCACCACCGCGTAGATCACGCCCGCGACCAGGTTCACCACCGCGGTGAGGGTGTTCTTGAACGCGTTCAGCCGTTGCAGCGGGTCGGACACCAGCAACCCGAGCAGCCCGACCAGCATGATCCCCTGTGCCGCGGTGAAGTAGCCGCCGTAGATCGCGACCGCGAAGACCGCCAGGTACACCAGCGGTCCGGACACCCGCGACGGCGTGGCGCGTTCCTTGAGCCGCCGGGCGAGCAGCGGTTGCACCGCCACCAGCAGCACCGACAGCCCCACCAGAACCGGCACGATCGTCTCGAACGCGTCCGGCGGCAGGGACAACAGCAGCGCGGCACCGACGATCGCACCCAGGAACGACGCCACCGCGTAACCGGCGAGCCTGCGGCCGTGCCCGGTCAGCTCCTTGCGGTATCCGACGGCGCCGGTGATCGTCCCGGAGATCAGCCCGATCGCGTTCGACGTCGTCGCCGTCACCGGTGGGTAGCCGAGCGCGACCAGCACCGGGAAGGTCACCAGCGTCCCCGAGCCGACGACGGTGTTGATCAACCCCGCCCACAGCCCGGCCAGCGCGATGACCGCGACCTCCCACCCTTGCACGCCGAACACTCTAGGTGCCGGCCGACGACGACCCGGCGGGCCCGGCGGGATCACGTTGCGTATGCCTTACCCCACATGCGTAGAGCCACTCACGCACTGCGTGTCATGATCCACACGTGCCGGTGACCACCTCGGAGGACCCCCGCTGGGCCGCCCCTTCCCGGCCCCCGGGCCGCGTCCTCGACCGGGACGGGATCGTCGCCACCGCACTGGGGATCGCCGACGCCGAGGGCCTCGACGCCGTCTCCATGCCCCGGCTGGCCCGGGAGCTGGGTTCCGCACCGATGTCGCTGTACCGGCACGTGCCCGGCAAGGACGCGCTGGTCGATCTGGTCCTGGAGTCCGCGCTCGGCGAACCGCCGGACCTGTCCGGCTGCCCGGTGCGGCTCGGGCTGGAGATCTGGGCGACCGCGCTGCGCGACGTGCTCGACGAGCACCCGTGGGCGGTCCGGCTGATGGCCGGGCCACGGCAGGCCGGGCCGGCGGAGTGCGGCTGGGCGGAGGCGTTGCTCGCCCACGTCGTCGGAGCGGGACACCCGCTGGGGACGGCGGTCGAGGTGCTGCACCTGGTGCACGGCTACGTCCGAGGGGCGGCCGCGCTGTCCGGCGACCGGCTGCCGACCGTCGCGGACCTGGAGCGCTCCGGGCGCGCGGCAGAGCTGCCGGTACTGGCCCGGTTGCTGGGCGGCGCAGTGGTCCGTGGGCCGGGCGGTGGGGAGCCGCTGTTCGAGAGCGGCCTGCGACGGGTGCTCGACGCCGCGCTCTAACCCCCGTGGACGGTCGCCCGGCGTCCGGCGAGGAAGCGCCGCTCCACCGGGTTCGTGGTGAGCGCCAGCGCCGCGTCGTAGGCCGCCACCGCCTCCACGGTGCGGCCGAGACGGCGCAGCAGGTCGGCCCTGGCCGCGGGCAGGTACGGGTAGCGGGCGAGCGCCGGATCGTCGGCGAGCGCGTCCAGGTCGGCGAGCACCGCACCGAGATCGGACCCCGGTACCCGGCTGCGTGCGGCCGCCCGGTTGAGCGCGACCACCGGCGACGGCGCCACCCCCATCAGCGCGTCGTACATCGTCACGATCAGCGCCCGATCGGTCCGCTCCGGTGACGTGGCCACGACGTGCAACCCGGCGACCGCTGCCTGTAGGGCGAACCGCCCGTGACCGGTGTCCGGGCCGGCACGCAGCGCGGCCGTCGCCAGTGTGAGGCCCTCGGCGATCATCCGGCGGTCCCAGCCCGACCGGTCCTGGTCGTCGAGCAGCACCAGCTCCCCACCGCCGTCGGTGCGGGCCCCGGCGCGCGCCTCGGTGAGCAGCAGCAACCCGAGCAGGGCCCGCGGCTCCGGCTCACCGGGCAGCAACCGGACCAGCATCCGAGCCAGCCCGAACGCCCGCCCGGTCAGATCCGCGCTGGTCAGACCCGGTCCGGAACCGACGTGCCCGGCCGTGTACAGCAGGTGCACCACGGTCAGCACGGCATCCAGGCGGGCCGGCAGCTCGTCCTCGGCCGGGATCCGGAAGGGGATCCGGGCGGATGCGATCTTGCGTTTGGCCCTGGTGATCCGCGCGGCGACGCCGGCCTCCCCGGTGAGCAGCACCGCGGCGATCGCGGCGGTGTCGACACCACAGAGCGGGCGCAGCGTCAGCGCCACCTGCGACTCCCGGGCGAGCGCCGGGTGGCAGCAGGTGAACACGAGTCGCAACGGGTCGGCGGGCTCCGTCGGTGCCTCCTGCCCGGCCTCCTGTGCGGCCCCCTTCCCGACAACGGGCTCGACCAGCAGCGGAAGCCTGCGGCGCAACGCGGTCTCCCGCCGCAGCCGGTCGAGCGCGATCCGGCGAGCCGTGGTCGTCAGCCAACCGGTGGGGTTGGCCGGGACACCGTCGGCCCAGGCACCCAGGGCGCGGACGAACGCGTCCTGGGTGCAGTCCTCGGCGAGATCGAGGTCGCGGGTCACCCGAGCCGTCGTGGCGACCACGACCGGCCACGCCGTCCGGTACGCCCGCTGCAGTGCCGCCTCCGGCACGGGCCCGCTCAGGGGGTCACCGGATCGTCGTCACCGATGTCGAGCACCGGCCGCACCTCGACGGTGCCGGCCGGGCAGATCGCGGCGAGCCGCAGCGCGACGTCGAGATCGGCGGCCTCGATCACGTAGAAGCCGCCGAGCGCCTCCTTGGTGTCGGCGAACGGGCCGTCGGTCACCATCGGCGCACCGTCGTCACCGCGCCGCACCGTGCTCGCCGTCGACGGCCGTTCCAGTGCCTCGCCGCCGACCACGCTCGCCCCGGCCGCACGCACCGCCTCCATGAAGTCGTGGTGCAGCCGCATCTCGTCGGCCATCCCCTGCTCGTCGACGTCGTCGTACCAGTCCTCGGAGTCGAACATCAGGAACATGTACCGGGCCATCATGGCTCCCCTCGGGTGTGCGGATCGGCCGGCCGGTCCGGCGCCGCCATCCTCCTGACGAACGGGCCGGACCGGGATCGACACCCATCTTCTCCTCCTGTGGTGTGATCCGGGTCTCAGTATGCGGTGACCCGGTCGACCGGGGCGCCGAGCTCCAGTCGCGGCCACCCGGCCAGGTCCCGTAGGAGCTGCCGGTCGTGCGTCGCGACGACGACCGCAGCATCCGTGTCGCGCAGCGCCCCGGTCAGTTCGTCCACCAGCGTCGCCGACAGGTGGTTGGTGGGCTCGTCGAGCAGGATCGCACCGGGCCGCCCGGCCAGCGCCAGGGCAAGGTCGAGACGACGACGCTGCCCCTGCGACATCCGCCCGACCGGGACCGCCGTCGCGTCGCGGTCGAGCAGGCCGAGCGACCCGAGCGGGACCGCCTCGGCGTCGGTGAGCAGGCCCCGGGCGACCAGCCGGCCCACGTGCCGGGCGTGCACCTCGTGGGCGGACAGCGCCGGGTCCCACGACGTCGTCTCCTGGGCGACCAGGGCGATCCGGGCACCGACGGCGGCCCACCGGTGCCCCCGGTCCGGTGCGAGGGCACCACCCAGCACGGCGAGCAGGGTGGACTTCCCGGCACCGTTGGGGCCGGTCACGAGCAGCCGGTCACCTCCGTCGACGACGAGATCGACCGGGCCGCCGAGCCGCCCGTCCACGGCGACCCCGTGCGCCCGCAGCAGCGGTGCCCCGCGCCGGCCGCCCAGGTCCGGCCAGCGCAACGACGGCGGCGGCACCGGGACGTCGATCCAGTGCGCGTCCAACGCGTCCTGCTGCCGGTTCAGTGCCTGGACGACGCCCGGCGCCCGGGACTGTCGCTGGTGCTTGCCGGTCCCCTTGTCCGGGCGCCAGCCGGTGCTGAGCCGGTCCCGGGCCCGGGACACGGCATCGGCGAGCCTGCGGTGCTCCGCCTGCTGCTCCTCGTGGTCCCGGACCCACCGCTCCCGTTCACGACGTCGGCCCTGCTGCCAGGCGTCGTAACCTCCGGCGTACAGCCGGGGAGTCCCGTCGCGGGTCGGGTCGAGATCGAGGAACCGGTCGGCGACGTCGCGCAGCAGGGCCCGGTCATGGCTGACGACGGCGAACCCGCCGGGGTGGGCGCGCAGCGTCGCGGTCAGGAAGTCGAGACCGGCCGCGTCGAGGTGGTTGGTGGGCTCGTCGAACAACAGGACGTCGTGCCGGGCGCCGAGCAGGCACGCCAACCGGACCCGGTAGCGCTGTCCGACGGAGAGCGTCGCCAGCTCACGGGCGCGGTCGGTGCAGGCACCGAGTGCCTCCAGCGCGACGTCGACCCGCCGCTCGGCGTCCCACGCGTCGAGACGGACGGCCGTGTCCAGCGCGGCTGCGTACCGGTCCGCCGCCCCGGCATCGGCTCCGGCGGGGCTCCCTGTGGCGGCTCCGACATCGGGTCCGACTCCGGCACCGGGTCCAGCGCCGGCGAGGTCCTGTGCCGCCGTGTCGAGCGCGCGCAGCGCCTGCTGTGGCGCCCGGAGCGCCTCCGAGGTCAGCGTGCCCACGGTCTCGCCCGAGCGGGCGGACAGCTCCTGCCGGGCGAGCCCGAGGGTCCCGGAGCGCTGCACGGTTCCCTCGTCGGGTGCGACAAGGCCGGCCAGGACGTGCAGCAGCGTCGTCTTGCCGCGCCCGTTCTCGCCGACGACGGCGATCCGGGACCGGGCGGACACGGTGACCGACACGCGGTGCAGGACGCGCCGCGACCCGCGGGTCACGGAGATCCCGTCGGCGCGGACGTGTGCGGCACCGGCGCCGCCGGCGAGATCGGCTGATTCGGGGTGGTGGTTCACGAAGTGCTCCGCAGCTCGCAGTGGAGCCGGGCAGCGTCAGGCGGCCACCCGGCGGGGAACCGGAACGGCGGACGCGATCAGGAGGGAAGCAGGGGCGCCGCCGTCAGCGGGCGGTGCGGACCTTCTGCGACCAGATACCTCGTGCCATGACACCGACGTTAGCAACGGACGGCTCCCCCGGCGAGCCGATTCTCGCGGCGCAGAAGTCCCGGCCCCGGCTGTCCCGGGTAGCCTCGCCCGGTGCGCTCACCATCGGATCCTCGCCGAGCGGAAGCGCTGCCGGACGGGTGCCGGAGCCACCTCGCCGCAGGTTTCGTCCGGGCGGTCGCGGACACGTTCCTGGTCGTCGACCGCTGTCATGCGGGTGCGATCACCGTGGGCAGGGACGGCACCCTCATCAGCAGCGTCGGCTGGGCCGACTCGATCCCGGCCCCCGCGGCGTGGCACCAGCCGTCCCGGCGGCTCCTGCATCTGGCTGACGACAGGTTCGCGGTGCACGACATCGGCCACACTGCCGCAGCAGTCCTGCACGTCGCCGGTGACGGCGTGCTTCGCTGTACCCGGACTCCGCTGCAGCAGTTGTCCTGGGCCGCCGAGCAGTACCTGCCGATGTGGCGGCCGCGAGCACCAGCCGATCCCGGGCCCGGCTGGCTGTTCGGCACCGACTCGCGCGGAACGAGGTGGAGCTGGTGGGCCGTGCATCCCGCGGTCGTCGCGCCGGTCCACGGGCCCGGTGCATCGGTGATCGCACACGCCGCGCTCGACGATCACACCGCCCTCGCCGCCTTGCAGCACACGGACAAGCGCCCGCTCCGGCTCGCTCCGTGGGTGTCGCTGCACCTGTTCGACACGAGGAGCGCGACGCCACACCGTGAGCTGGCAGCGATGCCGCTCCCAGCCGGCGCCGGCTGGCGCTCCCCCACCTACCGGGTCCCGGCGCAACGCGCCGCTGCGCTCCACGCCTACCTGCGGTTCACCCGCACCCAGAAGTCCGCCGTGGAACGCGCCGGCGGCACGGATGTGTGCATCCTGGTCGAGGGCGAGGGACCGGACACCGTGATCACACTCGAGTTCGACTCGCCGAGTCATCCGGGCATCCGGTTCAGACGCATCGACCGTCCCTTCGACGAGCTCGGCAACCGCGGCGGCGGGCTCGCCGACCTGAACGTCCTGTTCGAGGAGGACCTCGACAGTGGCCGCCTGCTCGATGAGATCGTCGCCCGCACCCCGGGACACGCCATCGTGGATGTGTGACGACCCCGGCGCCGAGGTGCAGGGGTTCTGCTTCGCAGTCTCGGATCAGAACGGCGGTGCATCGTCAACACCGTCGGTGGCCATGGTCATCGTCATGGTCGCGGTCGCCGGGGCGGCGGGTGGTGGTGCGGTGTCCCGGCCCCCGAGCTGGCAGTCCAACGCCAGCGCGAAGCCGACCGGCCGACCCGGATCCACCACCGCCACCGGATCCCCGCACAACAACCCGCACAGCTCAAGGGTCGCCCCGTGCGGACACGGATCGGCGGCCACCGCCTCCGGGCTGAGCAACGCACCGTCCACATCGACCATACGTTCGAGTCTACCCCTCATTGACGGCCGGTCTCCAGGAGAAATCCGCGGTGACGACACACGGGACGACTCCCGGCGGTCCTCATGGGACGGTGCCGTCGGGCGCGGGACGCGGGCGCCCCGGAGCGGGGCGGACCCGTGCGTCATCCGCGGCTCGACCCCGAACGGGCCACGTCCGGGCGCATGACGTCGGGTACGCGACGGCCGGGCGCCGACGCCGCGAGCACGCCGATGACGACCACCACGCCGGCGAGCAGTTCCGGCACCGAGGGCCGCTCGCCGAGCAGCACGATCGCCAGCCCCATGCCCACCACCGGCACCAGCAGCGAGTGCGGCGCCACCACCCCGGCCGGGTAGCGGCGCATCAGCACCGTCCAGATCCCGGATCCGACGACCGTCGCGACCACCGAGAGGTACAGCAGCGCAGCCAGGCCGGGCAGGCCGTCCCAGGAGAACACCGCCGCCGTCGCCACCCAGCCGGTCGTCGGACCCTCGACGACCGCGGACATCGCGAGCAACGGGACCGGCGGGACGACGCACATCCACAGTGTCAGGTGCAGCGGGTCGACGGCCGCTCCGTCGCGCTGGGCCAACCGGTTGCACAGGTTCCCGAGGGCCCAGCCGAGCGCGCCGAGCAGGGTGAGCGCCACCGGGAGCAGCGCCGCCGTCTGCGCCCGCAGCAGCGCGATGGTCGCCAGCCCGGCGACCGCGACGCCGATCCCGATCCACTGCCGCCGCCGGACCTGCTCGCGCAGCAGCAACGCACCGAGCACCAGGGTGAACGGCCCGGACGCCTGCAGGACCAGCGACGCCAGGCCGGCCGGCATCCCGGCGTACATGCCGAGGAACAGGAACAGGAACTGCAGGGTGCCGAAACCCAGCCCGTAGCCGACCAGCCAGCGCAGCGGCACCTGCGGTCGCGGGACCAGCAGCACCGCGGGCACGGCGAGCACGAGCATCCGCAGGCCGGCGAGGAAGACCGGCGGGAAGTGCTCGAGGCCGACGTGGATGGCGATGAAGTTCGCCCCCCACAGCACGGCGACGACGACGGCGAGGCCCCGGTCGCGGACGGTCATGCCCTCGACCCTCCGTCACCGAGGACCGTGCAGTCCAGCACGACAATCTGAATCCGGCTTGTAGCGTTGCTTCATGGATGTCCGACGCCTGCGGATCCTGCGCGAGCTCGCCGACCGGGGGTCGGTCACCGCGGTCGCCGCCGCGCTGAACTTCACCCCGTCCGCGGTCTCCCAGCAGCTCAAGGTGCTGTCCCGGGAGGCCGGCATCGCACTGACCGTCCCGGACGGGCGCGGGCTGCGGTTGACCGAGGCCGGTGAGGCCGTCGTGGCAGGCTCCGAGGACGTCCTCGCCGCGCTCGGGCGCCTCGACGAGACCCTGGCCGGGCTCCGTGAGCGGCCGCTCGGAACGGTCCGGGTCGCGCTGTTCCCCTCCGCAGCACGGCTGCTGCTGTCCGGCCTGCTCCGCCGTGCCGCAGCACACGACGGGCTGTCGCTGTCCTGCCGGGACCGCGACCTGCGACCGGAGGAGGTCCCGGCCGCCGCGGCCGAGGCCGACATCGTGGTGACCCACCACGACGAGCGTCTCGATCCCTTCACCGGCGGACGGCTCCAGGTCCGGCCGCTGCTGCGCGAACCGCTCGACGTCGCCCTCCCGACCCGCCATCCGCTCGCCGCCCGGGCCGAGGTCGGCCTGGACGACCTGGTCGACGAGGGCTGGATCGGGGTCGGCGTGGGCTGGCCGGTCGACGACGTGCTGCGCTCGCTCGCACTGGTCACCGGCACCAGGCCGCGGGTGGTGCAGCGGATCAACGACTTCTCCGTCACCGAGGAGTTGGTCGCCGCCGGGCACGGGGTGGCCCTGCTCCCCCGATACTCGACCGACCACCGCGACGGCGCCCGGCTCGCCCTGCGTCCGCTGGCCGGGGTGCGGGCCGCCCGCCTGGTGCACGCCGTCGCCCGGGCCGAGACCGTCGAGCGGCCGGCTGTACGCCTGGTGCTCGACGAGCTGGCCGCGGAGGCCGACGCGGTGCGCTTCCGGGCGGGCTGAGCCCGGCCCGGGCTCGTCGTCAGAGCAGCCGGGTCACCTTGTTCAGGCCGTTGTAGCGAACCGGGGAGATCCGCACCGAGGCACCCGAGTACGGTGCCTCGACCATCATCCCGTTGCCCAGGTACAGCGCGATGTGGTGGGTGCGGCCGTTGCGCGCCCAGGACAGCATGTCACCGCGGCGCATGTCCGAGATCGGGACGAGCCGTCCGGCGTTGGCCTGGTTGCCGCTGTAGCGCGGCAGGTTGATCCCGACCCCGGCGAACGCGTAGAGCATCAGCCCGGAGCAGTCGAAGCCGACCTTGCGGAAGTCACCGTGCGAGTCGGCGACGCCGCCGTCGCGGATGCCCCGGGTCGGCCCGCGCGAGTTGCCGCCGCCCCAGGCGTAGATGGTGCCGATCTGCGACGTCGCCCGGTCGATCACGGTCTCGATGGCCGACGAACCCGTGCGCGGCGCCGGTGGCGGAGCCGCGGACGGGCCGCGGTCCGGCGCGGTCGGCGCGCGGCGTGCCTCCTCCTGCGCGACACGCGCCCTGGCTTCGTCGCGGGCCCGTCGCTCGGCCTCGACGCGCAACCGCTCCTGCTCGGCCTGCCAGGCCAGGTACCGCTGGCGCTGTGCGCGCAGTCCGGCGTCGGCGTTCGCCGCCTCGTCCAGCCGGGCCTGCACCTCGGCACGCTCGGCGCGGACCGCGTCGAGCCTGCCCTGCTGTTCGTCCGCGGCGGCCGCGGCGGAGACGAGTGCCTGGTCGGCGGCGGCCGACGCCTCCTCCGCGGCAGCCCGGCGCCGGTCGGCCTCCTCCTGGGCGGCGCGGGCCAGCGAGTCGGCGTTGGCCTGTGCGATCCGGGCCTGCTGGAGCTGCTCCAGCACCGAGGCCTGGTCCTCGCTCAGCGCGTCGGTCAACCACGCCCGGTCCATCAGGTCCTGCGGGTCGGTCGCCCGGGACAACAGTCCGAGCGGACCGAGATCGAGTCCGTGGGTGTAGACGTCGCCGACGAAGGCGTCCAGCCGGGTCCGCGCGTCGTCGACGGCGCGACCGGCCTCCTCGGTCGCCGCCCTGGCCTCCAGCGCGCGGGCCGCGGCCGCGTCGGCCTCCCGGCCCGCGGCGTCGGCGGTGTCGCGCGCCTCCAGCGCCTCCTGGCCGCGCGCGGCGACCTCGATCTGCAGCTCGTCGAGCTGCGCGTCGAGCTCGGCCAGGCGCGCGGTGAGCCGCCCGACCTCGGCGGACCGCTCCTGCACGCCCTGCCTGCTGCGCTCGAGCTCGTCGTCGTCGGGGTTGGGCGGCGGGGGCTGCGCGGGCACGGTGCCGGCGGGGAGCGCACCGGTCGCGGGCACCACGGCCGCCGCACCGACGGCCGGGGTCGCCAGGAGCAGCGCGGTCAGCACCACCAGCACCCCGACCGCGAGCGGCATCCGGCGACGGGGCTCGCGGGCGGGCCGGAGCACCGACGGCTCGCGCGTCACGGTTCGTCCTCCCGGGGAGCGGGTGCCCGCGCCCGGCGGGGAGCGGTGGCGGTCGCCGGAAGCCTGCCACTCCTGTCACGCGAACACCGTGCGACACACCGGACACGGGCGTCCGGTCCGTCGGCCGGGGGACCCGCCGGCCGGGGGCCCCACCGACCGGAGGGACGGCGGCCACACCCACCTCGCACTGCTTATAGGACGCGCGTACTGTTTGGGGTAGCAGGGTCCACGCTGCCGCGGACGAGGCGGTGCGCGAGACTCGGAGACACGCCGGTGAGCCCCCGAGCTGCGAGCGGGCCGACGCTCACCGCACCGGACGCAGTACGCCCACCACCACGGGAGGACCACCAGTGGCCAGCACCGACAGCTTCGGCGCCAGAGGACAGCTCGACGTCGGGGGCACCGGCTACGAGATCTTCCGGCTCTCCGCGGTGGAGGGCTCGAAGCGCCTGCCGTTCAGCCTCAAGGTCCTGCTCGAGAACCTGCTCCGCACCGAGGACGGTGCGAACGTCACGGCGGACCACATCAACGCCCTGGCGAACTGGGACCCGCAGGCCGAGCCGGACACCGAGATCCAGTTCACCCCGGCCCGGGTGATCATGCAGGACTTCACCGGCGTCCCCTGCGTGGTCGACCTCGCCACGATGCGCGAGGCCGTGACCGAGATGGGCGGCGACCCGGCGAAGGTCAACCCGCTCGCCCCCGCCGAGCTGGTCATCGACCACTCGGTGATGATCGACTTCTTCGGGACCCCGGACGCCTTCGAGCGCAACATCGAGTTCGAGTACGGCCGCAACAAGGAGCGTTACCAGTTCCTGCGCTGGGGCCAGGGCGCCTTCGACGAGTTCAAGGTGGTCCCGCCCGGCACCGGCATCGTGCACCAGGTCAACATCGAGAACCTGGCCCGCGTGGTCATGCCCCGTAACGGCCAGGCCTACCCCGACACCCTGGTCGGCACCGACTCGCACACCACGATGGTCAACGGCCTCGGCGTGCTGGGCTGGGGCGTCGGTGGCATCGAGGCCGAGGCCGCGATGCTCGGCCAGCCGGTCTCGATGCTCATCCCCCAGGTCCTCGGCTTCAAGCTGACCGGTGAGATCCCGACCGGCGTGACCGCCACCGACGTGGTGCTGACGATCACCGAGATGCTGCGCCGCCAGGGCGTCGTCGGGAAGTTCGTCGAGTTCTACGGCGAGGGCGTCGGCTCGGTGCCGCTGGCCAACCGCGCCACCATCGGCAACATGAGCCCGGAGTTCGGCTCCACCGCGGCGATCTTCCCGATCGACGAGGAGACGGTCCGCTACCTGAAGCTGACCGGCCGCTCCGCCGAGCAGATCCAGCTGGTCGAGACCTACGCCAAGGAACAGGGCCTCTGGCACGACCCGGCGCACGAGCCGGTCTACTCCCAGACCCTCGAGCTGGACCTGTCGACGGTGGTCCCGTCGATCGCCGGCCCGAAGCGCCCACAGGACCGGATCGAGCTGTCCGCGGCGAAGCCGGCGTTCCGCAAGGCCGTTCAGGACTACACCGACGACGACGTCGCGGAGCTGACCGGCCTCGACGAGTCCGGCGCGGAGTCCTTCCCGGCCAGCGACGCGCCCGCACACACCTTCGCCGACGACGAACCGGCCCCGGTCGTCCAGTCGGCCGCGACGGGCTGCGAGGGCCGCCCCTCCAAGCCGGTCACGGTGCGGTCGGAGTCGCGCGGCGAGTTCGTGCTCGACCACGGCGCCGTGGTGATCGCCTCGATCACCTCCTGCACCAACACGTCCAACCCGAGCGTCATGCTCGGCGCCGCCCTGCTGGCGAAGAACGCGGTCGAGAAGGGGCTGTCGGTCAAGCCCTGGGTGAAGACGTCGATGGCGCCGGGCTCCCAGGTCGTCACCGACTACTACGAGAAGGCGGGCCTCTGGCCCTACCTCGACAAGCTCGGATACAACCTGGTCGGCTACGGCTGCACCACCTGCATCGGCAACTCCGGTCCGCTGCCGGAGGAGGTCTCGGCCGCCGTCAACGACAACGACCTGACCGTCGTCTCGGTGCTGTCGGGCAACCGGAACTTCGAGGGCCGGATCAACCCGGACGTCAAGATGAACTACCTGGCGTCCCCGCCGCTGGTCATCGCCTACGCGCTGGCCGGGACGATGGACTTCGACTTCGAGACCCAGCCCCTCGGCCAGGACTCCGAGGGCAACGACGTCTTCCTGCGCGACATCTGGCCCTCGACCGAGGACATCGCGCGCACCATCGACTCGTCGATCACCTCGGAGATGTTCACCAAGAGCTACTCCGACGTCTTCCGTGGTGACGACCGCTGGCGGGCGCTGCCCACGCCGGAGGGCAAGACCTTCGAGTGGGACGAGAAGTCCACCTACGTCCGCAAGCCCCCGTACTTCGAGGGCATGACCCGTGAGCCGCAGCCGGTCACCGACATCTCCGGCGCCCGGGTGCTCGCCCTGCTCGGTGACTCGGTGACGACCGACCACATCTCGCCGGCCGGTGCGATCAAGCCGGGCACCCCGGCCGCGGTGTACCTGGACGAGCACGGCGTCGAGCGCAAGGACTACAACTCCTTCGGTTCCCGGCGCGGCAACCACGAGGTGATGATCCGCGGCACGTTCGCGAACATCCGGCTGCGCAACCTGCTGCTGGACGCGATCGTCGACGGCGGCGTGAGCGGCGGTTACACCCGCGACTTCACGCAGGAGGACGGCCCGCAGGCCTTCATCTACGACGCCGCGCAGAACTACGCCGCCCAGGGCACCCCGCTGGTCGTGCTGGGTGGCAAGGAGTACGGCTCGGGCTCGTCGCGGGACTGGGCTGCCAAGGGCACCGCGCTGCTGGGTGTCAAGGCGGTCATCGTGGAGTCCTTCGAGCGGATCCACCGGTCGAACCTGATCGGCATGGGCGTCGTCCCGCTGCAGTTCCCCGAGGGCGAGTCGGCGTCGAGCCTCGGGCTGGACGGTACCGAGACCTTCGACATCGCCGGGATCACCGAGCTGAACGAGGGCAGGACCCCGAAGACGGTGCACGTGACGGCGACCAAGGAGTCGGGCGAGACCGTCGAGTTCGACGCGAAGGTCCGGATCGACACCCCTGGTGAGGCGGACTACTACCGCAACGGAGGCATCCTCCAGTACGTCCTGCGGGGCATGCTGAAGAGCTGACGCGCACGACCACCACCGCGGAGCCCGTCGTCCCACCCGGGGCGGCGGGCTCCGTGCATCCGGTAGCGCTACGGATCCGGACGATCCGTCGACGGAGCACCCTTCCGGACATGTCCACCTCTCTCCCGGGTCCGTGGTCGTACCTCCTCGACGAGGCCCGCGCCTACCCTTCGCCGCACAACTCCCAGCCGATCGCCGTCCGGGTACGCGACGCCGGCCGTGCCGAGCTCTTCTACGACCTGGAACGCGGTCTGCCCGCGGAGAACTTCGGGAAGCCGTTCGGCAACGTCTGCGCAGGCGTCTACCTGGAATCCCTCGCCACGGTCGCCGCCGGGCACGGTTGGTCGGTGTCCGCCGACCTCAGGTACGAGGACCTGGACTTCGGTGCCACCGCGCGGCACCAGCCGCTGGGCACCGTGTCGCTGGAGCCGTCCGAGATCACCCCGCAGGCGCAGGCCGGGCTGGCCGCGTTCCGCCGCCGCCGGACGTCCCGGCGGCCCTACCGGAACCTGCCGGTCGATCCGGCGGTGCTGAGCGAGGTCGGCGCGATCGCCGCGGCGGCCGGGCACGAGTTCGGCCGCACCGACCGGCGGGAGCTGGTGGACCGCATCGTCCGGATCAACCAGGAGACGCTGTTCGACGACCTGCGCAACGACGCCGTGCACGCCGAGATCATGGCCTGGATCCGCACCTCGGACCGAGCCGCCGAGGCCACCCGCGACGGACTGTCCGCCCGGACGCTCCTGCTGCCCGGCCCGCTGCTCGGCTTCGCGCTGCGGCACCGCGGGATGTGGGACCTGCCGCTGGCCGGGCCGCTGTTGCGGCGGATCTACCTGAACACCATGCGCGGGGTCCGCGAGCTGGGCTGGCTCACCGGGCCGTTCGGCTCGGCCGCCGAGCACGTCACCGCCGGCCGGGTCTTCCTCCGGGCCTGGCTGGCCTTCACCCGGGCCGGTGTGCACCTGCACCCGTTCGGCACGGTGATCACCAACCCGCGCTCGCACGTCGCCTTCACCGAAGCGGCCGGGGTGACCGAGGACGCGGGCCGGACGGCCTGGATGCTCTTCCGCTACGGGCACAGCGCCGCGCCACCGGAGGCACTGCGCCGCGCGCTGCCGGAGATGCTGCTCGACCGGGACGGAGTCACGTCGTGGGGCCGCTGACCTGGCTGCAGGAGTCCGTCGTCGACCTGCTGGCCCGGCGGCCGGGCACGCACCGGTTGCTGCTGGCACCCGGTTTCGAGCGGCTGCGCGCACGACTCGGTGTCCGTCGCGCGCACCGCACCTTCGAACGCAGCGCCCGGCTCGTCCCCGCCTACCGCAGCTTCCTGGCCGCGCACGGTGCGCCGCGACGGTTGCCGCGGGACCCACGGCGGGCGGCCGAGGCGTTCGCGGCGCTGCCGGTGATGGACAAGGACAACTACATCCGGCCCTACTCCATCGCGGACCGCTGTGTGCGCGGCCGGATCCCGCGTCGCGGGGTCGTCGTCGACGAGTCGTCGGGTTCGTCGGGGGTGCCGACGAGCTGGGTGCGCGGCCCGGTCGAGCGGCGCGCCTCCCGGGAGCTGCTGCGGGTCGGTTTCCTGCGCACCGCCGCCGGCCTGCGCAAGCCGCCGTTCGTCATCAACGCCTTCTCCCTCGGTGCGTGGGCGACCGGGATGAACGTCTCCGCGGCGCTGACCGGCGTCACCGTCGTCAAGTCGGTCGGACCGGACCCGGACAAGATCATCAACACGATGCGCGAGTTCGGCCGGGACTTCACCTACGTGATCACCGGCTACCCACCGTTCCTGAAGGGACTCCTCGACGACGACCGGCTCGACTGGGCGGCCTACGACATCGTCTGCGCGTTCGGCGGGGAAGGCATCAGCGAGGGCATGCGGGACCGGATCCTGCGCGCCGCGCACTCGGTGATCGGCGCCTACGGGGCCAGCGACCTGGAGATCTCGATCGCCACCGAGACCGAGTTCACGATCGCGCTGCGCCGGGCGATCGCCGCCGACCCGGAGCTGTCGGCCGAGCTGACCCGCCGTGACGACTACGGCGTGCTCCCGAACATCTTCCAGTTCAACCCCTACGCCTACCTGATCGAGACGAGTGACGACGGCGAGCTGCTGATCACCCTGACCCGACCGCAGAACCTCAGCCCGCGGATCCGCTACAACATCCACGACCGCGGCCACGTGCTGGCGATGCGCGAGTTGTTGCCGGTACTGCGCCGGCACGCACGCCGCCACCCCGGACTGCACGCCGTGCTCGACGCCCGGCTGCTCGACCTGCCGCTGCTGTTCCAGTACGGCCGCAGCGACTCCTCGGTGGACTTCAACGGCGCGGTGGTTCCACCGGACGGGTTGCGCGACGCCGTCAGCGCCGATCCGGAGTTGCTGGAGGCCGTCGAGAACCATCGGCTGGTGTCCTACGAGGACGACGCGGGCGACCGCAGGCTGCACCTGGCCCTGCAGCTCGCACCGGGCCGCGCGGTCGCCGACCCGGCCGGCGCCGCCCGCCGGCTCCTGCGCACCCTGCGCCGGTCCAACGCCGACCTGCACAACGCGGTCCGCACCTGCGCCGCCGGGACCGAGCCGACGGTCGGGTTCTACCCGCACCGGACCGGCGTGTTCGCCGACGACGGCACGACCCTGAAGAACCGCTACGTCCGGTTCCTCGACGCCGAAGGGGCCCGCACGGCCGGCATCGACGTCCAGTTCACCGCCGACCGCGCCGGCTGAGTCACCCCGGCCGGCCGCCTAGCTCACGGGAGATCCGCCGCGCGGCGTCGGCAGCGGCCCGGCCGTGCTCGTCGAAGACCTCCTCGCTCATCCGGACGGTCGGCCCGGACACCGACAACGCCCCGGCCGGGCGGCCGTCCGGGCCGAGGATCGCCGCCCCGACGGCGGCGATCCCCTCGCTGAGGCCCTCGGGGTTGACCGACCAGCCGCGGGCCCGGATCTCGGCGAGCCGGGCCCGCAGGGTGTCGGCGTCGGTGATCGTCCATCGCGTGCTCGGTTCCAGCGGTCCACCCGCCAGGTAGTCCTCCACCACGGTGCCGGCGGACACCGCGAGGTAGGCCTGCCCCGTGGCCGAGGCGTGCAGCGGGATCCGGTGCCCGAGCGGAAGGAAGGCGCGCAGCCGGTGTGCGGTGTCGAGCCGCTCGACCAGCACCAGCTCGCGGCCGTCGGGAGCGGCCAGGTGGACGGTCTCCCCGGTCGCCAGCTGCAGCTCGTGCAGTACCGGAAGCGCGCGTTCGCGCAGCTCACCGGTATCGCGGGCCTGGTTGCCGACGGCGAAGGCACGGTAGGTCAGCGACCAGCGCGACGTCTCGTCGGCCCGGCACCAACCCACCTCGGCCAGTGTCAGCAGGGTGCGTTGCACGGTGCTCTTGGGCAGGCCCACCCCTCGGGCCAGCTCGGACAACCCGACCGGCTGGCGCTCCCCCACCGCCTCCAGCACCCGGATCGCCGAGACCACGCTGTTCGTCGCCGCCACCCCTTGACCCCCTCGAACAAGCGACATACCGTCCCGCCGAACGGTCCACAGAGCAGACCACTGTGCCACTAGGTGGACCGGTCGACAAGGCTACCAATGGAGGTAACCCATGGCGGTGCAGATCATCGCGCTGCTGACGTTCGTGGCGGTGTTCGTCATCGCGGAGATCCGGCGCTCCCACATCGGCATCGTCATGTTCGCCGCCGCGACCGGGATCGGCCTGCTCGTCGCCGGACTGGCGCTCGAGGACATCGTCGCCGGCTTCCCGATCGACATCCTGATCCTGCTGGTCGGGGTGACGTACTTCTTCGGGATCGCGAAGGCCAACGGCACCATCGGCCGGCTCGTCGATCGTGCGCTGATCCTCGTCGGAAGCAACACGGCCGCACTTCCGCTCACGTTCTTCCTGCTCACCGCCGCGGTCTCGGCGATGGGCTCGCCCCTGGGCGGCCTGGTCATGGCGCCGATCGGGATGTCCGTCGCGCACCGGCGCGCGATCGACCCCATGCTGATGGGCCTGGCGATCGGTACCGGCCTCTCCGCCGGAGCGTTCGCACCGACATCGCTGTTCGGCATCGTCACCTGGGGCACCGCCAACGCGGCCGGGATCGAGCTGAACCCGCTGACGCTGCTCGCGGTGGCCGTCGTCGTGAACCTCGTGCTGTTGGCCGCCGCATACCTGCTGTTCGGCTCGCGGCGCCGCGCCCGTACCGCCGTCACGACCGGGGGCGGCACCTTCGAGGGGAGCGACACCGGGACCGAACCGGGTCGGCCCGCACGCGAACCGTTCGAGACCGTCCACCTGGTCACGGTCGTCGCGATGCTCGGCCTGGTCGCGGCCGTCGTGGTGCTCGCCGTCCTGGGCAACGACCCGGACATCGGTGTCCTCGCCTTCGCCTTCGGCGCCGCGCTCACCCTGATCGCCCCGGACGACGGACGCCGGGCGCTCAAGGAGATCGACTGGTCGACCGTGCTGCTGGTCGGCGGCATCATCACCTACGTCGGGGTGCTGCAGGAGATGGGGGCGGTCGACCTGCTCGGCGACCTCGCCGCGATGATGACGGTCCCGCTGATCGCCGCGCTGGTCATCTGCGCGGTGGGCGGGCTGGTCTCGGCGTTCGCCTCCACCACCGGCATCCTCGCCGCGCTCGTCCCGCTGGCCATCCCGCTGATCGAACAGGGGGGCGTCGCG
The DNA here is from genome assembly GCF_040659795.1 of Pseudonocardia sp. NPDC049635. Taxonomy (NCBI): domain Bacteria; kingdom Bacillati; phylum Actinomycetota; class Actinomycetes; order Pseudonocardiales; family Pseudonocardiaceae; genus Pseudonocardia; species Pseudonocardia sp. NPDC049635. Next base: position 162,816 of record NZ_JBFAON010000001.1, on the reverse strand, counting down.
GGCTGGGCACTGATCTGCGCGCTCGGCGTCTGCTCGTCCATCGTGGACGTGTCGCCGTTCTCCACGGTGGGTGCGACCCTGGTCGCGACCACGGTCGACCCCGACCAGCGGCCGCGGATGACCGCCCTGCTCACCCGCTGGGGCCTGTCCATGGTCGTGATCGGCCCGGTCGCGCTGGTCGGCACACTCGTACTTCCCGCGATGGCCTTCCAGTAGCACCCGGCACCATCCAGACACGTACCCGTCACACCGCACCCCACCGGAGAGATCGTTGCTGCTCACCTCGCTCACCGCCGCCCAGGACCTCGAGCGCGCCGTCACCGTCGGTGAGGAGTCGCTGTCCCGGTCCGAGCTGGTCGACCGGGCCGGCCGGTTCGCCGCGGGCATCCCGGACGGCGGCCCGGTCGCGGTGCACGCGACGGCCTCCACCGACACCGTCGTCGCGATCACCGGTTGCCTGCTCGCCGGGGTGCCGGTCGTGCCGGTGCCGCCGGACTCCGGCCCGGCCGAGCGCCGCCACGTCCTGCGCGACTCGGGGGCGACCGCATGGTCGGGTGAGCGGCCCGCGGAGGTCGAGCTCCCGGTCGTCGTCCCGGGCAGCGCGCCCGCGTCGCCGAGGGAGGTCGATCCGGAAGCGACCGCGATGCTGCTCTACACCTCCGGGACGACCGGCGCACCGAAGGGCGTGCAGCTGTCCGGCCGGGCGATCGCCTCCGGGCTGGACGGCCTGGCCGAGGTGTGGGACTGGACGCCGGACGACACCGTCGCGCACGGCTTGCCGCTGTTCCACGTGCACGGGCTGATCCTCGGGGTGCTCGGCTCGCTGCGGCTGGGTTCCCGGGTGGTGCACACGGTGAAGCCGCAACCCGCCCGGTACGCCGCCGCGAACGCCTCGATGTACTTCGGCGTCCCCACCGTGTGGAACCGGATCGTCGAGGACCCGGCGTCGGCCCGGGCGCTCGGCGGGGCCCGGTTGCTGGTGTCGGGCAGCGCGCCGCTGCCCGCGTCGCTGTTCGAGCGGATCGCCGGGCTGACCGGGCAGGCACCGGTGGAGCGCTACGGCATGACCGAGACCATGATCACGCTGAGCGCGCACGCCTCCGGTGAGCGCCGGGCCGGCTGGGTGGGGCTGCCCGTCCCCGGTGCGCAGACCCGGCTGCGGCCCGCCGACGACGAGGCGGGCGAGGCCGTCCCGGACGACGGCGAGACCGTCGGCCGCCTGGAGGTCCGCGGGCCGATGCTGTTCTCCGGTTACCTGAACCGTCCCGACGCGAACGCCGAGACCCGCACCGCCGACGGCTGGTTCCGCACCGGTGATCTCGCCGTGCGCGACCCGGGCGGGTTCCACCGGATCGTCGGCCGGGAGTCCACCGACCTGATCAAGTCCGGCGGCTACCGGATCGGCTCCGGCGAGATCGAGGCGGTGCTGATGGACCACCCGGCCGTCAGCGAGTGCGCGGTCGTCGGGGCCGCCGATCCCGATCTGGGGCAGAAGATCGTCGCCTACGTCGTGGGCGAGGGCCCCGGTCAGGCGCTGATCGACCACGTCGCGTCCCAGCTGTCCTGGCACAAGCGTCCGCGCGAGGTGGTGTTCGTCGAGGCGCTGCCGCGCAACCCGATGGGCAAGGTGCAGAAGAAGCTGCTCGGCGGCTGAGATGTGGTGGCGACCCGGCTGCGCGGGAGATCTCGGGTGCTGCGGAACTGCTGCGCCGCCGGCGGCGGCTGCTAGGGTCGAGGGCGCGCCCCCGATGGGCCCAGCCGGAAGGAGCACCACCCCCGCCGACGCCACGCGTCGGCCACCCGCACGGGCCCGCGGGCGCAGCGTTCCTTCGCGTCTCCCCGTGGTGCCCGCACCCACCTCGTGAGGAGACCCATGCCCTGCACGTTCAACCACACCATCGTCGCCGCCCGGGACCGAGCGGAGTCGGCGGCCTTCTTCCGTCGCGTGTTCGAGGCGGCGGACGCCCCGTCCTGGGGGCCGTTCACCAACCTCTCCCTGGACGGCGGCGTCCTCATCCAGTTCGCCGACCTGCCGGTCGACGCGTTCCCGCAGATCCAGCCGCAGCACTACGCGTTCCTGGTCGACGACGCTCTGTTCGACCGGGCGTACGCGCGGCTGGTCGCCGACGGCGTCGAGCACTGGGCCGATCCGCAGATGCAGCGGCCCGGTGAGATCAACGACGGCCACGGCGGCCGCGGGGTCTACTTCCGCGACCCGGCCGGCCACTTCCTGGAGATGATCACCCGGCCCTATCTGTGAGGCTTCGACCATGATCCGCGTCCTGGGAGTGTGGCGTGCTCCCCCACGCACCGGCACTCCCCAGACGTGGATCATGGTCCGGCCCCTCAGCGGCGGCCCTGCTTCGCCTGCTGCACCAGCTCGTAGACCTGCCCGCGCAGCTCGGCGAACCGGGACGACCCCCGGGTGCTCAGCTGGTCGCGCTCGGCGGGCAGGTCGACCGGCACGTCGGCCAGCACCACGGTCGGCGCGTGCGACAGCACCAGCACCCGCTGGCCGAGGTAGACCGCCTCGTCGATGTCGTGGGTCACGAACAGCACCGTGACGCCGAGCCGCGTCCAGAGATCGCGGACCAGGTCCTCCAGCTCGGCCCTGGTCTGCGCGTCGACCGCCGCGAACGGCTCGTCCATGATCAGCAGCCGCGGCTCGTAGGCGATCGCGCGGGCGATCGCGACCCGCTGCTGCATGCCACCGGACAACTCGTAGGGGTGCTTCTCCCCTGCCTCCCCCAGCCCGACGGCGTCGAGGGAGGTGTCGACGAGCCGGATCCGCTCGGCCTTCGGCAGCCCCTTCTCGCGGAGCGGCAGGTCCACGTTCTGCCGGACGGTCAGCCAGGGGAACAGGCTGCGCCCGTACTCCTGGAACACCACGGCCATCCCGGGCGGCGGCTCGGTCACCGGTGCCCCCTCCAGCCGGACGTCACCGGCAGTGGCGCCGAGCAGCCCGGCGATGCACTTGAGCAGCGTCGTCTTCCCCGCACCGGAGGGGCCGACGATGCAGAGCAGCTCCCCCGGCGCGATGTCGAAGGTCAGGTCGCGGATCGCCTCGGTCTCCCGGCCGGACCCGTAGTAGATCTTGCGCAGACCGTCGACGGCCAGGATCGGCTCGGTGGTCGTCGCAGCGGGGGTCATCGAGGTCATGGGTCAGCCCTTCCGGTCGGCCCGGCGTGCCCCGTCGTACCACGCGAGCGCACGGGACTCGACGAGACGGAAGATCATCGACAGCAGCACCCCGATCAGGCCGAGCAGGATGATCCCGCTCCACATCTCGGGGATCGCGAACTGCCGCTGGAACTGGACGATGGTGAAGCCGAGGCCGTTGCTGGCCGCGAACATCTCGGAGATGACCATCAAGATGATGGCGATGGACAGCGACTGCCGCGCACCGGCCGCGATCTGCGGGCTCGCCGCGGGCAGGATCAGCCGCCGCAACCGGGTCAGCGGGCGCAGCCGGTAGACCCGGGCCGTGTCGCGCTGCACCTCGTCCACCCCGCGCACGCCCTCGACGGTGTTGAGCAGCACCGGCCACAGCGCCCCGGACACGATGACGACGACCTTCATCCCGTCGCCGATGCCGGCGAACAGGATGATGATCGGCACCAGGATCGGCGGGGGCAGGGCGCGGAAGAACTCCAGTGCCGGTTCGAGCAGCAGCCGCAGCCGCCGGAAGGACCCGATCGCGATCCCGGCGCCGATGCCGAGGACCAGGGCCAGCGCGTAGCCCACGAGGAGCCGTCCCAGACTGGGCAGCACGTCCTGGGCGAAGCGGCCGTCGAACCAGGTGCCGGGGAACGCGGCCAGGATGGACTGCAGCGAGGGCCAGTAGAAGTTGCTGCTGCCCGCCGTCGCGACCCACCAGATCGCGACCAGGACGAGCGGGAGCCCCAGCACCCGCAGTGTGGAACGCAGTGCGCCGGTCATCGGGCCACCTCCCGGCGGACGGACGGGTGCCAGCGCAGCGCGCGCCGCTCGACGAACCGGGCACCGAGATTCACCAGTACCCCCAGCGCACCGGTGACCAGCACCAGCGCGTACATGACCTCGACGGCGCCGGAGCTCTGGGCGACCGCGATCTCCCGGCCGAGCCCGGGCGAACCGATGATCAGCTCGCCGGTGACCTCCAGGATCAGGGCCACCGCCGCCGCCAGCCGGAAGCCGGTCATGACGTAGGGCAGCGCGGTCGGCCAGACGACGGTGCGGACCCTGGTCCAGGGCCGGAACCGGTAGGACCGCGCCGTCTCGCGCGCGACCGGGTCGACGTCGGCGACACCGTAGAGCACCTGGACCAGGACCTGCCAGAACGCGGCGTACACGACGAGGAGCAGGGTGGAGCGCATGTCGGTGCCGAACAGCAGCACCGCCAGCGGGATCAGCGCGACCGAGGGGATGGGGCGCAGGAACTCGATGGTCGAGCTCGTCACCGCACGCAACACCGGGGTCGTCCCGATCAGGATGCCGACCGCCGTCCCCGCGACGAGCGCGATGAGCAGGCCGGTCCCCCAGCCGAGCACGGTCGACCCGAGCGCGGACCAGAACCCCGGCTCGGCCGCCTGCCTCCCGAGCTCGGCCAGCATGACGCTGATCGGTGGCAGGTAGCGGGAGTCGACCAGCCCGCTGCGCGGGAGCAGCTCGGCGATCGCGACGAGGGCAGCGATCCCGACGACACCGAGCACCGGGTCGATCCGGGCGCCCCGGGGCCGCGGGGGTGCGGGCCCGGCCGTCCCGGTCACGGGCGCCGGGAGGCCGGTCGTCGAGCTGGTCACGACTGCGGGAGGACCATCGAGGCGGCGTCGAACGGCGCGTCGATGATCTGGAAGCGGTGCATCAGGTCCGCGATCCGTTGCACCTGACCGGTGTCGAGCTCGATCTCGAACCGCGGCATCTCGATCTGCTCGACGACCTCCGCGGGCACCTGGGTGTAGGTCGGCACCAGCTCGACCAACCGCTCCCGGTCGTCCTGCAGTTCACCGGCCGAGGCGGCCAGTGCCCGCCGGAAGCTCGCGAGGGCCTCCGGGTTCTCCTGCGCGTACTGCTCGGTGGTCAGCCAGCCCGCCACCGGCATGTCCGCGGACGCGCCGGAGAACAGCGGGAACAGCTCGCGAGCCCCACCGGCCAGCGCGCTCGCCCGGAACGGCTCGACCTGCCAGATCGCGTCGACGTCGCCGCGGTCGAGCGCGGCCTGCATCTCCGGCAGCGGCAGCTCGACGAACCGGATGCCCGCCGGGTCGACGCCGACCCCCTCGAGGTGGGTCTGCACACCGACGGTGCCGATGTTCTCCAGGTTGTTGACCGCGACCGACCCCCCGGCCAGGTCGGCGGCCTGCTGTATCGGGGAGTCCGGTGCGACCATGATCCCGTGGTCGGTGCCGCCGATGTCGTTGCCCGCGACGAACCGCACCGGGAGTCCCTGCTGGGCGGCGAGGATCGCCGAGGTGTAGTTGCCGTAGGTGATGTCGTACTCCCCGGCCATCAGCGAGGGGATGGCCTGTGCTCCCCCGGCGGTCTGCAGGAGCTCGACCTGCATGCCCTCGGTCTCGAAGGCCCCGCTCTGCTCGGCGTGGACGACCGAGGCGGTGTGCACGAGCGGGAAGTAGCCGATCCGTACCGGGTCGTCGGCACCGCCCGTCCCGGAGCCACCGGAGCCACAGGCGGAGGCCGCGAGCGCGGCGGCCGCGGTGAGCGCGAGAGCGCCCAGACCACGGCGTGAGAGACGGCGTAGCACAGTCCTGTTCCCCTTTTCGACGTCGTCGTCGGGACGGCGTCGCAGGAGTGCACCGGCCGTCCGTGGTGGTGCCGGGGAGCATGGTCGACCCGTCGGACGGGTCGACACCTGACTTTCAATCAATGAGATTGCCGCTCGGTTGTCTCACGGAGCGGGTTCGGCGTGCGCACGCCGCAGGACGAGTCCGATCTCCATCGCGGCGGCGCGCAGCGCGGGAAGGAAACCGAACACACGGTCGTCGTTGGGCACGATCACCGAGAGCGCCGCGACCGGGGAGCCGTCGGTCTCGCGCACCGGTACGGCGAGACCGCAGGCGGGGTGCTCGACCCAGCCCGGCGAGGTGACGAAGCCGTTGCGACGTGCCCGCGCCAGCGCGGACCGCAACCGGTCCGGATCGCCGATCGTGGAGCGGGTATAGGTCGGCAGCGGCCTGCCCAGTGCCTCCTCCTGACGCTCCGGATCGGCGTGCGCGAGGAGCAGCACACCCGGGGCGGTCGCGGTGGCAGGCATCCGGCCGGCGACCCGCGAGAGGTTGACCACCGCACCGGGTGCGGAGAGCCGCTCCAGGAACAGGATGTCCATCCCCTCCAGCACGCTGAGCTGGGCGTGGTGGCCGACCAGGTTCGTCAGGTCCTTCAGGAACGGCAGCGCGACCTGGCGCAGGGTCAGCGTCGGCGACGCCCGCAGCCCCAGCTCCCACAGGCGCAGGCCGATCTGCACGGTCCGCCCCGGCCCGCGGGCGAGCAGACCGTGCCCGGTCAGCTCGGCCACCAGCCGCGACGTCGTCGAGATGTGCAGCCCGGCCCGGCGGGAGATCTCCGAGACGCTCAGCGTCGTCTCACCCGGCGCGAAGGCCTCGAAGATCCGGACGGCGCGGGCGAGCACCGACTCCCCCGTCGGAGTGCGTGACACGGCGCGAGTCTGACACGGGCACTCCCGTCGAATGAAACTTCGCTTCTCCGCCCGTCCGGCACCACGCACCATCGACCCGACACGACCGACGAGGGGAGTGACCAGGTGGGATCGGACGAGCAGGTGGCCGCGGCGATCGGTCGCAGGCTGGCGGAAGCCGGTGTGACCGACGTGTTCGGGGTCGTCGGCAGCGGCAACTTCCACGTGACGAACGCGCTCGTCTCGGGCGGTGCGCGGTTCGTGGCCGCGCGGCACGAGGCCGGTGCGGCGGTGATGGCCGACGCGCACTCGCGGGTCACCGGCAGGCCCGCCGTGGTCTCGGTGCACCAGGGGCCCGGCCTGACGAACGCGATCACCGGGATCGTCGAGGCGGCGAAGAGCCAGACCCCGCTGCTGGTGCTGACCGGTGCGACCGCCCGGCCCGACGTGACCAGCAACTTCGTGCTCGACCAGGCCGCGCTGCTGCGGGCCGCGGGTGCGGTCGTCGAGACCGCCACGACCCCGGCGACCGCCGTGCAGGAGGCGGTGCGCGCCCACCGGCGGGCCGCGGACGGGCACACCGTCGTCTTGCAGCTCCCGCTGGACGTGCAGGACGCGCCGTGCCCACCGGGGGCCGCCGTGCCCGGTCCGCCGGAGGTGCTCGGTGAGGCGGAGCCGTCGGCCGACGCGGTGGCCCGGTTGGCCGGGCTGCTCACCGGCGCCCGGCGGCCGGTGCTGCTGGGCGGGCGCGGCGCACGGCACGCGCGCGGACCGATCGAGGAGCTGGCCGACGCCACCGGTGCGCTGCTCGCCACCTCGGCGGTGGCCCGCGGGTTGTTCGCGGGCAATCCGTGGAGCATCGACGTCTCCGGCGGGTTCGCCACGCCGACCGCCGTCGAGCTGCTGGGCGAGGCCGACCTGGTGGTCGCCTTCGGTGCCTCGCTGAACCAGTGGACCACCCGCGGCGGCTCGCTGCCGGGGCCGGGGGCGACCGTCGTGCAGGTCGACCGGGACCCGGAGGCGGTCGGCGTGCACCGGCGGGTCGATCTGGGCGTCGTCGGCGACACCGCTCGCACCGCCCGCGCCCTGGTCGCCGAGCTGGCCCGGCGCGGTGGCGCGCCGTCGGCTCAGCGCACCCCGGAGCTGAAGGCCAGGATCGCCGGCGGCCGCTGGCGCGACGTGCCCTACACCGACACCTCGACCGAGACCCTGATCGACCCCCGGACCGTGACGATCGCGCTGGACGACCTGCTGCCCGCCGACCGGACGTTGGCCGTGGACGGCGGGAACTTCGTCGGCTACCCGAGCATGTTCCTCGACGTCGTGCAGGACGGTTTCGTCATGCCGCTGGCCTTCCAGTCGATCGGGCTGGGGCTGCCCGCCGGGATCGGCGCGGCCCTCGCCCGCCCGGACCGGGTGACGGTCGCCGGCGTCGGTGACGGTGGCTTCATGATGAGCCTGGTCGAGCTCGACACCGCGGTCCGCGCCCGGTTGGCGCTGGTGGTCCTGGTCTACGACGACGCCGCCTACGGGGCGGAGGTCCAGCACTTCGGCCCGGCCGGGCACCCGACCGGTCTCGTCGAGTTCCCCGACACCGATCTCGCCGCGATCGCGCGCGGCTTCGGCTGCGACGCCGCCGTGGTGCGCACGGTGCGGGACGTGACCGAGGTCGTCACCGGCTGGCTGGCCGGTCCGCGCGAGCGCCCGCTGGTGCTGGACGCGAAGATCACGGCGTTCCCGAGCTGGGTGCTCGCGCACTCGTTCGAGGAGCACTGACCCCGGCGCTCAGCGTGCGCCCGATCCCCCGGGCGGCGGCCAGCAGGACCGGTACGTTGGCCTGCGCGCGGCCGTCGTTCGGGACGATCACCGAGAGGGCGGCGACCACCTCGTTCAACGCGCCCCGGACCGGGACGGCGACCCCGGCCGCGTCCGGGTGCAGGTGACCGGGCAGCACCGCGTAACCGGTCCGCCGGACGGAGTCCAGCGCGTCCCGCAGCGCCTCCGGGGTGGCCACGCTGCGGGGCGTGTGCCGCTCCAGCGTCCCGGCCAGGACCCGGTTCTGCAGCTCGTGCGGGGCGTGCGCGAGCAGCACCTGCCCGGACGACGACAGGTGCAGCGGGATCCGGCCGGCGATCCGGCTGTAGTTGATGATCGCGTCGCGGGCCGAGAGCCGCTCGACGAACAGCACGTCGGTGCCGTCGAGCACGCCGAGCTGGGTGTGCTGCCCGACGACCGCGTGCACGTCCTCCAGGTAGGGCAGCGCGGCGTCGCGCAGTGACATGGTGGGCGAGGCGCGCGCAGCCAGTTCCCAGAGCCGCACGCCGACCCGGACCTCCCGGCGCGGGCCGCGCTCCAGCAGACCGTGCGTGACGAGCTCGGCCACCAGCCGGGACGCGGTCGCCACGTGCAGCCCGCTGCGCCGGGCGATCTCGGAGACCCGCAGCTCCGGCTCGTCAGGGGTGAAGGCGGCGATCACCCGAACCGCGCGGGCCAGCGACGACTCCCCCGTGGCTGCTCTGGACACGGCGCGATCCTGCCAGCTCTCTCGTCCATTGAGAAGTTGCTACGCCGGCGCATGGGCCCGGCGGACCCTGGTGACAACGACGACGAGGAGGTCGCGTGAACGGAACCCAGGTGAGCGGCGCCGGCCCGGCCACGGCGGAGGCCACCACGCTCCGGGTCGCGGCGAAACGGATGCGGGCGGACGAGGTGGTGGAGCTCGAACTGGTCCCGCCCGCCGGAGGGCGGCTGCGGGACTGGGCCCCCGGCGCGCACGTCGACCTGCAACTGCCGAACGGTCTGACCCGCCAGTACTCGCTGTGCGGGGACCGCTGGGACCCGCACCGCTACCGGGTGGCGGTGCTGCGCGAGCCGGACGGCCGCGGTGGCTCGGCGTCGGTGCACGACGAGCTCGCGGTGGGTGACGAGGTCGGAGTCGGTGGACCGCGGAACAACTTCCCGATGGTGCCCTCGGACCGGTACCTGTTCGTCGCAGGCGGGATCGGGATCACCCCGCTCCTGCCGATGATCGTGCAGGCCGACCTGCTCGGTGCCGACTGGCGGCTGCTCTACGGCGGTCGGAGCCGCGCGTCGATGGCCTACCTGGACGAGCTGGCCGGCCACGGTGACCGGGTCGTCGTCGCCCCGCAGGACGAGACCGGGCTGCTGGACCTGCCCGGGTTCCTCGGCGAGCCACGGGCCGGGGTCCGGGTCTACGCCTGCGGACCGGAACCGATGCTCGCCGCCGTGCAGAGCGCCTGTGCCGGCTGGCCGGCGTACGCGCTGCACACGGAGCGGTTCGTGAGCGCCGCACCGCCCGCGCCCGCCCGCCGCACCCCGTTCCGGGTCGAGCTCGCCCGCACCGGTGTGACGGTCGAGGTCGCCCCGGACCGGACGGTGCTCGACGCGGTCACCGCGGCCGGGGTCGACGTGCTGTCGTCCTGCCGCCGCGGGGTCTGCGGAACCTGCGAGACCGAGGTGCTCTCCGGCGAGCCGGACCACCGCGACGCGCTGCTCGGCGACCACGAGCGGCAGGCGGGTGACTGCATGTTCATCTGCGTATCGCGTTCCCGCAGCGACCGGCTCGTGCTGGACCTCTGATCTCCCGACCCGCGGAGGAAACACCGTGACCACTGCACCGAGCAGCACATCGACCGGCCGGCCCGGCGCGGTGCTGCCCACCGACGACACCGACCCGTTCTCGCACGACGTGCTGGAGAACCCGATCCCGCTGCACACCGCGCTGCGCGACGCCGGCCCGGTGGTGCACCTGACCCGGTACGACGTCTACGCGTTCGCCCGCTACGAGCAGGTGCACGCCGCGCTGGTGGACTGGCAGGGATTCCAGTCGGCGGCCGGGGTCGGCCTGTCCAACTTCCGCTACGAGAAGCCCTGGCGTCCGCCGAGCCTGCTGCTGGAGGCCGACCCGCCACGGCACGACGCGCCCCGCCGGGTCCTGAGCGCGGTGCTCGGACCTCGCGCACTGCGCCGGTTGCGCGCGGACTGGTTCGCCGACGCGGAGGTCCTCGTCGACGAGGTGCTGTCCCGCGGCGACGAGTTCGACGCCGTCCACGACCTCGCCGAGGTGTTCCCGCTGCGGGTCTTTCCCGACGCCGTCGGGATCGACGGACAGGGCCGGGAGAACCTGCTGCCCTACGGCGACTTCCTGTTCAACGCGTTCGGCCCGCACAACGACCTGGTCGCCGCGGGCGCGCCCGGGGCAGGCGAGCTCGCCGCGTGGGTGAACGACCGGTGCAGGCGGGACGCGCTGGACGACGACGGTTTCGGCGCCCGCATCTGGGCCGCCGCCGACCGCGGCGAGATCACCCCGGAACAGGCCCCGCTGGTGGTCCGCTCGCTGCTCTCGGCAGGTGTGGACACGACGGTGCACGCGCTGTCCGCGGTGCTCCACGCCTTCGCGACCTTTCCGGACCAGTGGGAGCGGCTGCGGCACCGGCCCTCGCTCGCCAGGGTGGCGTTCGACGAGGCGATCCGCTGGGAGTCGCCGGTGCAGACGTTCTTCCGGACCGCCACCACCGACATCCGGGTCGGCGGGCACGTCGTCCCCGAGGGCCGGAAGATCCTGATGTTCCTCGGATCGGCGAACCGGGATCCGCGCCGCTGGAACGCCCCGGACGTCTTCGACCTGTCCCGCGACCCGTCCGGGCACGTCGGCTTCGGGATGGGCCTGCACCAGTGCGTCGGGCAGCACGTCGCCCGGCTGGAGGCGGAGGCCCTGCTCACCGCGCTGGCGTCGCGGGTCCGCACGATCGAGAACGCGGGCCCGGCCGTGCGCCATCACAACAACACCCTGCGAGCCTGGAAGTCGATGCCGCTGCGCGTCCGGCGGTGACGGCCGGGCGCCCGGCTCATGTGGGCCGGCTCCCCCGGAACCGGAACGAGCGGGCGACCGGCTCGGTCGACGGGGCCGCGAACCCGGCGGCGGTCAGCCGCGCGGGAAGCCGGTCAGCTGTCCGAACGGCAGATGCGGCGGTGCACCGCGTTCATCGGCATGCCCCGACGGTAGGTGCGCGGCACCGTTGTCCACCAGGGCACCCGGTCGAGCCGCTGCGGGGCCGGCCGGCGCTGCGGTGCTCAGGGACGCGGATGGCCCGGATCGATCCACCGCACGTGCTCCGGGGCGGCGACCCCTTCGATGTCGAGGTTCACCACGATCGCCTCCTGCCCGGACCGGGCCAGCACGCACTCCAACGGCTCGTCGTCGAGCGCGTTGATCTCCTGGTGCGGCACGTAGGGCGGGACGAAGATGAACCCGCCCGGCCCGGCCTCCGCCGTGAACTCCAGGTTCTCGCCCCACTTCATCCGGGCCCGGCCCCGCACCACGTAGATCACGCTCTCCAGCTCACCGTGGTGGTGCGCACCGGTGCGGGCACCGGGGTGGATCGTGACCGTCCCGGCCCACAGCTTCTCCGCACCGGCCCGGTCGTGCGTGACGGCCGCCGCGCGGTGCATGCCGGGGGTCTGCGGGGTGTTCGTGTCCAGCGCGTCACCGGGGATCACGCGCACGCCGTCGAGCCGCCAGTCACCGTTCGAGGCACCCATGTGGTGACGGTATCCCGCCCGGACGTCGCGACGGCGTCAGAGGGCGCCCAGCGTGACCACGGCGACCGCCACCGTCATCCCGAGTCCCAGCGCGAGTCCGAACACCGTGCCGGCCCAGCGCGCCGCGCCCCCGGTGGCGTCCCACCCGCGCCAGCGGGCCGCCGCCGTCCCGAGCCCCGCGCCGAAGGTCAGGCAACCGACCATCCACGGCAGCACCAGCCACCAGGACACGCCGCCGCCCGCGAACGTGATGGCGAGGAAGAACAGCCCGGTCCCCGCGGTGCCGACGAACTCGACCCGGTTCACCCGCTCGCGTCCGGCCCATCCGCCGAGTGCGGCGGACAGCGTGGTCAACCCGCCCATCAGCGGGAACAGCGTCCCGACGAGCACCGGGAGCCAGGCCCGGACGAGGTCGGCGGCACCGCCGTCCGAACCGGGGAACGGTGAGGGCACGTCGAGCAGCCGCACCGCGAGCGCGTCGACCGGACGTTCGGTGTTGCCGAGCACGACCACCGCGTCACCGGTCGTGGGTTCGGCGAGCACCGTCGACGAGGTCCCGGAGACCCCGCCGTTCTTCCACAGCAGGGTGCGTCCGTCGGCGTCGAGGACGTTCCAGCCGTAGCCGATGCGGCCGAACTCGGAACCGGCCCGGGGCTGCGCCGCGACCGCCACCGGGGAGGACGGGTCGCCCAGCGCCCCGGCGTAGCGGACCAGGTCGTCGACGGTCGACCACACACCGATACCGGCGGGCGCGTCACCCTCGCCGAGCCAGACCGGCTGCGGCCGGCCGGCGAGGTCGTGCGAGCGGGCCGCCCCGGGCGGCGGCGCGTCGAGCACCGCGGTCCCGGTCATGCCGAGCGGGCGGGCGACGACCTCGTCGACGAGCTGCGGGTACGGCGTACCGGCCCGCTCGGCGAGCGCGTGGCCGAGCAGCGCGCTGCCCAGGTTGGAGTAGTGGTGCTCACCGCGCCCGGCGAGCTCGGCGCGGTCGGCCGCCGCGAGGACGTCCTCGACGTCGTTGCCGTAGGGCGACGCACCGACGACGCCGCGGGCGAGCTCGCCGATCCCGCCCGGGGTGCGGGGCAGCCCGGAGTGGTGCGTCGCGAGCTCGGCGAGGGTCACCTCGCCCGCACCACCGGGGCGCCAGGGGTACGCGGGCAGCACGTCGCGCACCCGATCGTCGGCCCGGACCTGGCCGCGCCGTTCCAGCTCGGCGAGCACCGCTCCGGTGAAGGTCTTGGTGACCGAGCCGACCTCGAACGGGGTGGCCGACCCGACCGGGTTGCCGTGACCGTCCTCCCCGATCCCGGCCACCGTGACCCGGCCGTCCCGGACGACGGCGGCGACCAGGCCGTACCGCCCGGGGCCCGCCTCGGCGCGCAGCCGCTCGGCCAGCGCGGGGTCACCGGTGGTCTGCGGTCCCGGGGTCGACGGCGCCGGGGCCAACACCCAGCCGAGGAGCCCGGCGAGCAACGCGCCCACCAGCCCGGCGGCGAGAGCGCGCCGGCCGCGGGCCCCGGTCGAGGACGTCTGTTCACTGACGGACATGCTCGTACGGTATTCCGTAATTCCAGACTAGGCAATCCCGGGTCGCCGGCCGCCGCCGGTCAGACCGCAGTGAGCAGGCTCAGCGCGAACCGGGCGTCCGGGTCGGTCCAGCGCCGGGTCGGCTCGAACCCGGCCGCGGTCACGATGTCGTCGAGCGCCTCCGGCCGGAACTTCGCCGAGATCTCGGTGGAGATCTCCTCCCCCGCCAGGAACGTCAGGTCCAGGTCCAGCTCACGCACCCTGACCTGCATGTCCCGGTCGGCCCGCAACCGCATCTCGATCCACTCGTTCTCCGCGTCCCACAGCGCGACGTGGGTGAAGGCGTCCACGTCGAAGTTCGCGCCCAGCTCGCGGTTCAGCACGTGCAGGACGTTGCGGTTGAACTCCGCGGTGACCCCGGCCGCGTCGTCGTAGGCGGCCACCATCACATCCGGGTCGGTCGCGAGACCGGTGCCGAGCAGCAGCTGCTCCCCCGGCTCCAGCACGTCGTGCACGTGGGTCAGGAACTCGTGACGCGGCCCCGGCTGCAGGTTCCCGATCGTGCCGCCCAGGAAGGCGATCATCCGCTTGCCGCCCGGCTCGGCGCCGGGCAGCCGGTGCAGGTCGGTGGTGAAGTCGCCCACCACGCCGTGCAGCGCGAGGGTCGGGTAGTCGCGGTGCAGCTCGTCGATCGCCCGGCGCAGCGCCGACTCGCTGACGTCCTGCGGTACGTAGCGGCGCAGCGTCCCGGCATCGAGGAAGGCGTCGAGCAGCAGCCGGGTCTTCGTCGACGACCCCGACCCCAGCTCGACGACGGTGTCGGCCCCCGAGGAGCGGGCGATGTCGGCGACCGAGTCGATGAGCAGCGATCGTTCGGTGCGGAACGGGTAGTACTCGGGCAGGCCGGTGATCTTCTCGAACAGCTCCGAGCCGCGAGCGTCGTAGAACCACTTCGGCGGGATCTCCCGGGGCCGGGTGGTCAGCCCGCGGAGCACGTCGGCGCGCAGTGCGGCCTCGGCGTCGGCATCGGTCAGGTGGACGTCGAGCTGGATCAGGCCGGGAGTGGACACGCTGCTCCTCGATTCTCGGTCGCCCTCCGGGCTCATGGCCCGGCCAGCGGGTACAGGTCGTGGCGACCCGGTCGGGCCACCACCAGGTGCCGGTCGGGCACCCGGGTCCAGTCGGGGAAATCCTCGGTCGGTTCGGACGCGACGGTGACGGCGTGGTCGCGGGTGCGGACCGCCAGCGCGTGCCGCCACGCGGTCGCCCACAGTGTCGTGCCGTCGGTGAGCAGCAGGTTCAGCCGCGAACCCGGCGCTGCCGCCTCCACCTGCTCGCAGATCCCGCTCAGCACGGCGGCCGGGTCGGTGCCGCCCCGCAACCCGGCCCGGACCAGCGCCCACAGCACCGCCGAGTCGGTCGGGGCGTCGAGGGTGATCAGGTCCCGCACCGGCAGCGCGGAGGCCGGGCCGGCCAGCGAGTCCGGCCAGCCGCGCACGACGCCGTTGTGGCTGAACAGCCACCGGCCGTCGGTGAACGGGGCCGCGGCCGTCTCCACCACCGGCATGCCGACCGTGGCCGAACGGACCGCGGCCAGCACGGCGCCGGTGCGGACGGTGCCCGCGAGCGCCGCGAACGAGGTGTCCGACCACAGCGGCCGCGCCGACCGCAGGCGCACCGGCGTGCCGCCCGCCCCACCGGGCCCGGCGCCGTCGCCCGGGCCCTGCGGGTACCAGCCGACGCCGTACCCGTCGGCGTTGATCGTGCCGCCGCCCCGCATGTCGGCGGGCGCGTAGGACTGCCGGAGCAAGCCGTGCTCGGGATCGAGCAGGGTCCGCGCCAGTGTCTGCGGCGGACCGATCCGGCCCAGGTGCCGGCACACCGTCAGAGGTCGACGCCGGGGCGGGCGTCCCCGGCGAGCCGGAACCCGGCGAAGATCTGCCTGCGGATCGGATGGTCCCAGTTGCGGAACGTCGCCCGGATCGCCGAGGGATCGGTGCCGAACGAGCCGCCGCGCAGCACCGCGTAGTCCCCGCCGAAGAACACCGCCGAGTACTCCGGGTACGGGAACATCCGGAAACCCGGGTAGGGCTGCCAGCCGGAGTCGCACCACTCCCACACGTCGCCCAGCATCTGGTGCACCCCCAGCGCCGAGACCCCGGCCGGGTAGGCCCCGACGGGTGCCGGACGAAGGTGCTGCTGGCCCAGGTTGGCGTGCGCGGGGGTCGGCGGCTCGTCGCCCCACGGGAAGCGTCGCGACCGGCCGGTGACCGGGTCGAAGCGGGCCGCCTTCTCCCACTCGGCCTCGGTCGGCAGCCGCCTGCCCGCCCACCGGGCGAAGGCCTGTGCCTCGTGGAACGTCACGTGCACCACCGGCTCGTCGGACGGCACCGGCTCGACGACGCCGAACCGGCGACGCCACCAGCTGCCGTCGGCGTCGCGGAACCAGAACCGGGGCGCGGTGAGGTCCTCGGCGATCCGGTGCGCCCAGCCGGCCTCGGTCCACAGCCGGGGGTCGTCGTAACCGCCCGCCTCGACGAACGCGGCGAACCGGCCGTTCGTGACCGGGTGGGCGCCGATCCGGAAGGCGGGCAGGTCGACGGTGTGCGCGGGCCGCTCGTTGTCCAGCGCCCACGGTTCGGTCGAGGTGCCCATCTCGAACGGTCCGGCCGGCACCAGGATCTCGGCCTCGTGGTCGACCGGCGCCGCCGGCCGCGGCGGGTCCGGCGCATCGAGCACCGGTCCCCCGGCACGCAGCTGGTGGGTGGCCAGCATCGTCTCGTCGTGCTGCTGCTCGTGCGCGACGATCATCCCGAAGGCGAAACCGTCGCGCTCCAGCGGACGGCCGCGCAGCGGGCTGCGGTGCAACGCGTCGAGTGCCTTGTCCCGGACCTCGCCGACGTAGTGGCGCGCCTGCGCCGGGGTAAGCAGGGGCAGCTCGACCCGGGACGAGCGGGAGTGCTGGAACGCGTCGTAGAGGCCGTCGATCTCGGGGCGCAGTGGCTCGCGACCGCCCACGTCGCGGACCAGCCACAGCTCCTCCTGGGAACCGATGTGCGCCAGGTCCCAGACCAGCGGTGACATCAGCGGGGAGTGCTGCGCGGTCAGCTCGCCGTCGTCGAGATCGGTCAGCCGGACGCTGCGTTCGCGGGAGCGGCCGAGCAGCGCGGCCACCCGCTCCCGCAGCCGTTCCGGGCTCTCCCCCGGCTCGGCGGGGCCGGTCAGGTCGGGCCGGGTCATCGCACACCCTCCTCGATGCGTGGGCGGTCCCCGGACGCGTCCGGTGGGACGTCGCCGAGGTACAGGCCGGGCGGGAACGGCACGGCCGTGGTCACCGTGCCGTCGATCGTGTTCTCCAGCGGGAACGGTTCGTCGGCCGGGCAACGCCCGCGCAGCACCCGGTTCTCGGTCACCTCGCGCAGCCGGGACAGCAGCGGGCCCGGGGCGTCGACCAGCGGGTGCCCGCCCTCGGCGAGGACGTCGTGGGCGAGCGGGAACAGCTGGGCGGCGGCGGCGGCCAGTCCCGGGTCGGCCAGCGCGTCGCGGGCCGCGGCCACCCAGGAGTCGCGGACCGGTTCGCAGATCTCCCGCACGCGGTCGACGACCGCGTCGGACGAGGTCAGTGCCAGCAGTACCGCGGTCGGCAGCGCCCAGTCGTCGCCGGGCTGGCCGTCGACGTAGCGCACCTCCAGGTGGCCGTGCGGCCGGACCGGTGGGAACAACGTGGAGATGTGGTAGTCGAGGTCCGCCTCCGTCGGCGGGCGCTCCAGGATGCCGGTGGACGCCCGGCCGGAGACCCAGTCCCCGAAGGTCACCCCGGGTGGAACCGCCCAGGTCCCGGTGCCGCGCACGCACAGCAGCGGGGTGTCCACGACCCGGCGCGCCCAGGTCGCGGCCGGGTCCGGGTCGGTCACCGGCGGTGGAGCGGTGCGGCCCGGATCGAGGCTGAGCCAGCATGCCTGGCGCGAGGACTTCCACCCGGTGCGCCTGCCGTGCTGCACCGGGGAGTTCGCGAACGCCGCAACGAGCACCGGGCCGAGTTCGTGCAGCACCGCCCACCGCCCGGCGATCCGGTCGGCCGGTCCCGCGTCCAGACACACCTGGACCGCGGCCGTCGAGCACATGCCGCTGCGCCCGTGCGGGCCGACCCGGTCGAACACGGACTCCATCGCGGCGTACCGGGGGAGGTCGAGCAGCCGGCGCGCCGGGCGTACCGGGTCCGCGGCGCGGTCGTGCGGCGCGAGCCCGTACCGGGCGAGCAGCTGGTGGAGGTGGCCGGCGTCCGCCGTCATGTCGCGGACCAGCCGGCGGAGCCCGTCCGACGGCGGGCTGGAGATCTCTGCCTGGCCGCCGGGTTCGACGGTGACCACGCCCCCGGCCGGCAGCGGCCTGCCGTGCGAGGACGGGTCCAGAGCGGGTGGGGTGTGCGCGCCGAGCGCCGCCCGGAGCAGATCCAGGTCGACCGGCTCACCGGGCCGGTCCGGGTGCTGGAGCAGCCACTCGATCTCGACGCCGACCAGGGCCGGAGGGCCGTGCTTGAAACACACCGACGCGACGTAGGCCTCGGCCGCGGCCCGGCTCCGGAGCCGGCCGTCCCCCCGTACGCCGCTCTCGTCCGCTGTCACCACGACGACGCTACCCCCGCCGGGTGACGGTTGCAGGACGTCGCGACGGATAGGCGACACCGGGTCGGGTCGCCCCCGGCAAGCCGGACAAGCGTACGGAATACTGGGGTCATGCCTCGCGTCAGCACGGACCAGCTCGCCGCCCGGCGCAGGCAGATCCTCGACGGTGCCCGGACCTGCTTCGCCGACCACGGTTACGAGGGCGCCACCGTCCGCCGTCTGGAGCAGTACACCCGGCTGTCCCGGGGGGCGATCTTCCACTACTTCCGGGACAAGGAATCGCTGTTCCTGGCGCTGGCCGAGCAGGATGCCGGCCGGATGGCCGACGTCGTCGCCGAGCAGGGTCTGGTGCAGGTCATGCGCGACCTGCTCGACGCCGACTCCGACCGCAGCTGGCTGGGCACCCGCCTCGAGGTCTCCCGCCGGCTGCGCACCGAACCGGAGTTCCGGGCCCGCTGGCAGGAACACTCGGTGGCGCTCACCGCGGCGACCCGCGCCCGCCTGGAGCGGCAGGCCGCCGCCGGTGCGCTGCGCGACGACGTGCCGGTCCCGGTGCTCGCGCAGTACCTGGAGCTGGTCCTGGAGGGGCTCGTGTCGCACCTGGCGATGGGGCTGCCCACCGACGACCTCGACGCCGTCCTGGACGTCGTGGAGAACGGGGTTCGTGCGGCCACCCGCGCCCCCTGATGCGTTCGGGCAGCGCCACCAGCATGATCGGGTGCATGCCGTTGCCGTTCCATCCCGCCGGGGGCGATCCGGTCCCCACCGCCGTCCGCGGGTTCGCCCGGGCACACGCCGACCTGGTCGAACTGCACTCCGACCCGCTCCACCTCCGCGCCCGCAGGCGGTCACCGCAGCGCAGGGTCGGGCTGGTGTCCGGCGGCGGCTCCGGGCACGAGCCACTGCACGCCGGGTTCCTCGGCCGCGGGATGCTCGACGCCGTCGCCCCCGGCCCGGTGTTCACCTCACCGCACAACAAGGCGGTGCTGCACGCCTCGCGGGCCGCGGCGGGCCCCGGCGGCGTGGTGCACATCGTCAAGAACTACACCGGCGACCGGATCAACTTCGGGATCGCCGCCGAGCGGCTGCGGATGGAGGGCATCGACGTGCGCCGGGTGCTGGTCGACGACGACCTGGCCACCGACGGGCTCGACACCGCCACCGGCCGCCGCGGAACCGGTGCGACCGTCGTCGTGGAGAAGATCCTGGGCGCGGCCGCCGACACCGGAGCCGGCCTGGACGAGCTCGCCGGGCTGGGCGCCGAGGTCGTGGCCGCCTCGCGCAGCCTGGCCGTGGCGTCCCGCGCACAGACCTCGACACGGACCGGCGAGCCGGCGTTCACGCTCGACGGCGAGCTGGACTACGGCGTCGGCATCCACGGTGAGCGGGCCCGGCGGTCGATCCCGCGGCCGCCCACCGAGGAACTCGTCGGGCGGATGCTGGACGAGCTCGTCGCCGGCCTGCCGGACGGGTCCCCGAGCGCCGTGCTGGTCGTCAACGGGATGGGCGGGACCTCCCTGCTGGAGCTGTACGTGCTGGCCGACCTCGCGGCGACGGGCCTGTCCGAGCGCGGGCTGGACCCGGCCGGGCTGCTGGTCGGTACGTTCGTCCCGGCCCTGGACATGGCCGGTTTCTCGCTGACCGTGACCCGCCTGGAGCCGGCCTGGGCGCCCCTGTGGGCCGCCCCCGCCGAGACCCCCGCCTTCCCGCGCGCCACCACGGAGGACCAGTGAGCCGACTCGACCAGGACGCCGTCCTCGACCGCTTCGCCCGCGCCGTGGAGGACGGGCACGCCGCGCTGACCGATCTCGACCAGCACTCCGGTGACGGCGACTTCGGTGACAACCTGCGGGCCGGTGTCCGGCAGGCGGTGCGCCTCGCCGGGAGCGGCCGGCGCGGGTTCGCCGCGCTCGGGGAGGTGTTCCTCGACGAGGTCGGTGGCACCAGCGGGCCGCTGCTCGGGCTGCTGTTCACCGAGATCGCCCGGGCGCTGGGCACCGTGCGGTCCCCCGACGGTGATCTCGCCGCGCTGGGCACCGGGGCGCGCGACGGGCTGACCGCGATCCAGCGGGTCGGCGAGGCGCGGGAGGGCGACCGCACGCTGGTCGACGCGCTCGCGCCGGCGGTGACCGCGCTCGGTCACGGCTACGCGGCCGCGGCGACGGCGGCCCGGGAGGGGGCCGAGCGGACCGCCGAGCTGACCGCGCGGCACGGTCGCGCCTCCTACCTGGGTGATCGGGCGCGGGGCAGGCAGGACCCGGGCGCGGTGGGGGTGGCGTTGCTGTTCTGGGCGGTCGCCGTCGTCGCCGAGCCGGACGCCGCGGTGCCGAACCCGCTGGACGGCGTCTGAACCGCCCGCCGGGTCACCGGGTGGTCGGTTCGGCCTGCGGGTCGAACTGCGTGCGGTACAGGATCGCGTACCGGCCGCCGGCCGCCAGCAGCTCGTCGTGGGTACCGGACTCGACCACCCGCCCGGCCTCCAGGACAGCGATCCGGTCGGCGGCCCGCACGGTCGACAGCCGGTGGGCGATCACGATCGCGGTCCGCCCGACGAGCGCCTCGACGAGTGCTTCCTGGACGGCGACCTCGGATTCCGAGTCCAGGTGTGCGGTCGCCTCGTCGAGTATCACCACCCGGGGCCGGGCCAGCAGCAGCCGCGCGATGGTGAGCCGCTGGCGTTCGCCGCCGGAGAGCCGGTAGCCGCGCTCGCCGACGACGGTGTCCAGGCCGTCCGGCAGTGCCGCCATCAGATCGCCGAGCCGCGCCCGGTGCAGCGCCTCGGTCATCTCGGCGTCGGTCGCCTGCGGCGCGGCGTAGCGCAGGTTCGCGCTGATCGTGTCGTGGAACAGGTGCCCGTCCTGGGTGACCATGCCGACGGTGCGGCGCAGCGTCGCGAGGTCCAGCTCCCGGACGTCCACACCGGACAGCTCGACGGCGCCGGAGTCGACGTCGTAGAGCCGCGGCACCAGCGCGGCCAGCGTCGACTTGCCCGCACCAGAGGTCCCGACCAGAGCAAGCAGTCCACCGCCGTGCACGTGCAGGTCGATGCCGTGCAGCACCTCGGAGTTGACCCGACGGTCCAGTACCGCGACCTCCTCCAGCGAGGCCAGCGACACGTCCGCGGCGTTCGGGTAGGTGAACCGGACGTCGCGCAACCGCACGTCGACCGGGCCGTCGGGCAGCGTCCGCGGGCGCTGCGGCTCGGTGATGGACGGGACCAGGTCGAGCACCTCGAAGACGCGCTCGAACGCGACGAGCGCGGTCATGACGTCCACCCGGGCGTTCGCCAGCGCCGTCATCGGCGTGTAGAGCCGGGTCAGCAGCAGCCCGAGCGCGACGACCGTGCCGGCCGGGATCTGCCCGGTGACCGCGAGGTAGCCACCGAGACCGTAGATCAACGCCTGGGCGAGTGCGGACACCAGCTGCAGCGCGGTCACGAACAACCGCGACACCATCGCCGAGCGGACGCCGATCTCCCGGACCCGCACGACCTGCCCGCGGAACACGTCCGCCTCCGCGTCCGGGTCGCCGAACAGCTTCACCAGCGTCGCACCGGGCGCGGAGAACCGCTCCGTCATCTGGTTCCCCATGGTGGCGTTGAGCTCGGCCGCCTCCCGGCGCAGCTCGGCCAGCCAGGTGCCCATCCGGCGCGCGGGCAGCACGAACACCGGCAACAACAGCATCGCGAGCAGCGTCACCTGCCAGGCGAGACCGAGCATGACCGCGATCGCCAGCACCAGCTGGATGGTGTTCGCCAGCACCGTGGACAGCGTGCTGGTGATCGCGGTCTGAGCGCCGATGACGTCGTTGTTGAGCCTGCTGACCAGCGCCCCGGTCCGGGTGCGCGCGAAGAACGCCAGCGGCATCGCCTGCACGTGCCGGAACACCGCGACCCGCAGGTCGGCGATCAGGCTCTCGCCGAGCCGGGCGGAGAACCAGCGCCCGGCGAGCCCGACCACCGCCTCCAGCACGGCCATACCGGCGATCGCGCCGGCGATCACGATGATCACCCGGGCGGCGTCGGGGACGTCGTTCGCGGCGACGATGGTGTTGACCACCCGCCCGGCCAGCAGCGGGGTGACGACGCCGATCACCGCGGTGACCGTGGTGAGCGCGAGGTAACCGGCGAGCCAGCCGCGGTACCGGCGGACGAAGCCCCAGATGCGGGGCCAGGTGCCCTTCGCGATGGAGCCACGGCGGATGGACTGCGAGTCCGCTCCCCGGATGACCCCGCGCATCAGGGTGAGCGGGCGATCCAACGATGTTCCCCTTCGCCGGTGGTGGACGGCGAGGGTTCACGTTACGACGGCGTAGCGCGGCGACCGTGTCCGCCGTGTCCGCCGTGTCCGCCGTGTCCCGTCGTACACCGGCTCGAACCGCCGTGTCCCGGCGTGCCCGTCGAGGACCGGTCCGCGACGTGCGACGACGCCGTACCGGTGCGGTGTCGGGACCGGTCGGCGTCGTCGGTGGTCTCGGTGGCGTGGTCCGGGTGGCGCCGCTCCGCCTACTGCTCGACGGACGGGTCGGCGGCTACTTCTTCTTGGTGCGGGTGGCCCCGCCGCGACCGCGAAGGGTCACTCCGGTCTCGGAGAGGACACGGTGCACGAAACCGTACGACCGGCCGGTCTGCTCGGCGAGCGACCGGATGCTGGCGCCCTTCTCGTACTTCTTCTTCAGATCGGCCGCGAGTTTCCCCCGCTGCGTCCCGGTGATCCGGGCGCCCTTCTTCAGTTCGGCCATGGGCCCTCCTCATCCCCACCGCGGATGCCCCCGCGGACCGCCGCATCCGGCGCGACGATCAGGCCATGATGATCGAGACGACCATTTCTGGCCAGAACGCGGAAAACGCGATCGGTGAGCGGTTACCCCGAACGGCGCACACCGTCCGGTGATCAGCCGAAAGATCGTCCTTCGATCAGCAGAACGACATCACCCGTTGGAATCGATCTCGCACCATTCCGGCCCTCGCCGGTCACGGAGCCTCCACAAGATCGACGATCTTGGTGGTCCGGACGGGTGATCACGCGCCCGTGCGGCGACCGGTCGGCGAACGTTCCGGCTCAGGCCAGCTGGACGAGCTCGAGGTAGTCGGCCGACCAGTGGTCCTCGGTGCCGTCGGGCAGCACGATCACCCGGTCCGGCTCGAGTGCCTCCACCGCGCCCGGGTCGTGGGTGACCAGCACGACCGCGCCCTCGAAGCGGCGCAGCGCGTCGAGCACCTGCTCACGGCTCGCCGGGTCCAGGTTGTTCGTCGGCTCGTCGAGCAGCAGCACGTTCGCCGCCGACGACACCAGACCGGCCAGTGCGAGCCGCGTCCGCTCGCCGCCGGACAGCGTTCCGGCCGGCTGGTCGAGCTGCTCCCCGGAGAACATGAACGATCCGAGCAACGTACGCAGCTGCTGCTCCGGCGCGTCCGGTGAGGCGTGGCGGATGTTGTCCCAGACCGAGGCGTCCATGTCGAGGGTGTCGTGCTCCTGGGCGAAGTAACCGGTCCGCAGGCCGTGCCCGGGCACGACCTCCCCGGAGTCCGCGGCCTCGGTGCCCGCGAGCAGCCGCAGCAGCGTCGTCTTCCCCGCGCCGTTGAGGCCGAGCACGACGACCTTCGTACCGCGGTCCACCGCCAGGTCGACGCCGGTGAACACCTCCAGCGACCCGTAGGCCTTGGTCAGCCCCTCGGCGGTCAGCGGGGTCCGCCCGCACGGGGCCGGGGTGGGGAACCGGATCTTCGCCACCCGATCGGCCTGGCGCTCGTCGTCGAGCCCGGCGAGCAGCTGGTCGGCGCGGCGGGCCATGTTCTTCGCCGCGACCGCCTTGGTGGCCTTCGCGCCCATCTTCGCGGCCTGCGCGTGCAGCGCCGACGCCTTCTTCTCCGCGTTCGCCCGCTCCCGGCGGCGGCGCTTCTCGTCGGTCGCGCGGGCCTCCAGGTAGCGGCGCCAGTCCATGTTGTACTGGTCGGCCTCACCGCGGGTCGCGTCGAGGAACCACACCTTGTTGACGACGGCGGCCAGCAGATCGGTGTCGTGGCTGATCACGACCAGGCCGCCCTCGTGGTTCTGCAGGAACGAGCGCAGCCAGGTGATCGAGTCCGCGTCGAGGTGGTTCGTCGGCTCGTCGAGCAGCAGGGTGGTCGCCGACTGGGAGCCCCCGTCGGAGGCGGCGAACAGGATGCGCGACAGCTCGACCCGGCGACGCTGCCCGCCGGACAGCGTCCGCATCGGCTGGGCGAGCACCCGGTCCGGCAGACCGAGGTGGGTGCAGATCCGAGCGGCCTCCGACTCGGCGGCATACCCGCCGAGCGCCGAGAACCGCTCCTCCAGCCGGCCGTACTCCCGGACCGCCTTCTCGTTCTCCGGCCCGTCGACCAGCTCGGCCATCGCCGTCTGGGCCTTCTCCATCTTGGCCAGCAGCGTGTCGAGACCGCGGGCGGAGAGCACCCGGTCCTTCGCCGTGATCGACAGGTCGCCCTCACGCGGATCCTGCGGCAGGTAACCGATCGGCGAGTTGGTGCGGACCTCACCCGAGTAGGGCTCCCCCTCGCCGGCCAGCACGCGCATCGAGGTCGTCTTGCCGGCACCGTTGCGGCCGACCAGGCCGATCCGGTCACCGGGCTGGACACGCAGGTCGGCGCCGGAGAGCAGGATCCGCGACCCGGCGCGGAGTTCGAGAGCGGTCGCGGTGATCACGTGAAAGGGCTCCAGACGGAGTCGAGGGGGTGGGCGCTGAGAGTTCGGGAGCGACGGGGCGGGCACACCGGTGCCCGGCGACACCGGCTACTCGATCAGGACCACACCGCCAGGTTACCTGTCAGGGCGAGCCGTTTCCCCACGTAGGGTCGGCTCCCATGACCGATCTCACCTTGTCCGGGCGGGCGGCGCTGGTCACCGGCGGCTCCCGCGGCATCGGGTACGGCATCGCCGCGGGTCTGCTGGCACGCGGAGCGTCGGTGGTGATCACCGGTCGCCGCGAACCGGAGCTGAGCGAAGCCGCCGCCGCGCTCGTCGACGAGACCGGTGTCGACCGGTCACGGGTGCTCGCCGTCCAGGGCAACGCCGGTGACGAGACGCACCGCGCCGAGGTGGTCGACCGGACCGTCGCGTCGTTCGGGTCGCTCGACGTGCTGGTCAACAACGCCGGCGTCAACCCGCAGTACGGCCCGCTGGTCGAGGCCGACCTCGCGGCGGTGCGGAAGATCTTCGAGGTCAACGTGGTCGCCGCACTGGGTTTCGTGCAGCAGGCGCACCGGGCCTGGATGGGCGCACACGGCGGATCCGTGGTGAACGTCGCCTCGGTCGGCGGTCTGCGACCGACCGGTGTGATCGGCGCCTACGGGGCCTCGAAAGCCGCCCTGATCAAGCTGACCGAGGAGCTGGCCGGACAGCTCGGCCCGGGGATCCGGGTGAACGCGGTCGCCCCGGCGGTGGTGAAGACCCGCTTCGCCGAGGCCCTGTACGCGCACGACGAACAGGGCGTCGCCGCCGGGTACCCGATGCAGCGGCTCGGAGTTCCGGCCGACGTCGCCGAGGCCGTCGCGTTCCTCGTCTCCGACGCCGCGTCCTGGATCACCGGCGAGACACTGCGGATCGACGGTGGCAGCCTGGCGTCCGGACGCAACGTCTGACGGGAGGGATCGCGGTGCAGCGCGCGGGAACGGGCACCGGGCCGCCGCCCGGGACGGCCGCCCTCGACGTGCTCGTCCTGGGTGGTGGGCCCGCCGGTCGGGCGCTCGCCGCAGCGTGCGCCGGGCACGGCCTCCGGACCGGGCTCGCCGATCCGGCCCCGCAGCGGCCCTGGCGGGCCACCTACTGCGCCTGGCCGGAGGAGCTTCCGGCCGACCTGCCCGGATCGGCGGTGGCGGCGCGCCCGCGGGCCCGGGCGGTGCTGCCCGGCGGCGCCGACCGGGACCTGGGCGCGTACGCGGTGCTGGACACGGCGGGCCTGCGCAGACATCTGGACTCCCGGCTCGGCGGGGTCACCGTGATCGCCGGCCGGGCCGACGCCGGGGACGTGCGCCGCCACGGTGACCGCTACCGGGTCACCCTGCGGCCGGCCGGTGCGGCGGGTGCAGCGGGCGGCCGAGCGACGGCGGGTACCGCAGGTGCAGGGCGCGCCGCGCGGCACGGGGACACGACGGTCGTGTTCGCCGCACTCGTCGTGGACGCGACGGGGGCTCCGTCGCGGTTGCGTCCGGCGGCCGGTCCGGCCGCCGAGCAGACCGCCTACGGCGTCGTCGTCACCGAGGAGGCGGCCCGCCCGGTCGTCGCGCCGGGTGAGGCGGTGTTCATGGACTGGCGCTCCCCCGCCGCCGAGCCGGCCCCCGGGTGGAGCGACTGGCCGACGTTCCTCTACGCCGTCCCCTACGGCGACGGGACGGTCCTGCTGGAGGAGACGTCGCTCGCCCGCCGACCGGGGCTCCCGCTCGCCGAGCTGCAGGATCGGCTGGTGGCACGGTTGGCCGGACTCGGCGTCCCGGTGCCGGACGACGCCCCGGTCGAGCGGGTCCGCTTCCCGGTCGACTCACCGCGCGCCGCGGCGCACCCGGTGGCCTTCGGCGCGGCGACACCGCTCGTGCACCCGGCGACCGGGTTCAGCGTCGCGCCGGCCCTGCAGCTCGCCCCGGCCGTGGCCGCCGTCCTGGCCCGGCACCTCCCGGCGGACCCGGGCGCGGCGGCGTCCGCGGCCCGCGCGCTGCTGTGGTCGCCCTCGGCGCGCACGGTGCACCGGCTCCGCCGGCACGGCCTGCAGACCGTGCTCGACCTGCCCGCCCGGCTCGTGCCGGGCTTCTTCGACGCCTTCTTCGCCGGCCGCAGCGGCCGCGCCTTCCTCACCGGCCGCGACGACGTGCCCGGGACGCTGGCCGGGATGGCGGGCGTGTTCCGGGCGGCACCCGCACCGATCAAACGACGAATGCTTCGTTCGGCCGTACGGTTCCACCCGATCAGGTGATGACGGAGCGCCGCGCCGATCGGTTGATCGGAGTACCGGTAGTAACATCGGAGTACTCAGCGTCGAGGGGCCGCCCGCACCGGCGGGTGCGGTCCCGCTCCCCATCGGAGGCTGCCCATGCCCGCTTACCAGACCATCGTCGTCGGGACCGACGGCTCGGCGACCTCCTTCGCGGCCGTCGAGCGCGCGGCGGGCGTGGCCGCCGACAGCGGGGCCACCCTCGTGATCGTCTCGGCCTACACCCCGGCCAGCCGTGAGGACACCGCCGCCGCCGAGGACGCGCTGAAGGACGAGGCGCACCTGGTCACCGGTTGGACCCCCGCCGAGGAGGCGCTGCGCGAGGCCGCCGACCGCGCGGCGGCGGCCGGCGCCCGGAACGTGACCACCCACGCCGAGGACGGTGCCCCGGTCGACGTGCTCCGCAAAGCGGTCAAGACCCATCACGCAGACCTGCTGGTCGTCGGCAATCGCGGCCTCAACACGCTGTCCGGGCGGCTGCTCGGATCGGTCCCCGCCGACGCCACCCGTCGCGCCGGGGTGGACGTGCTCGTCGTGCACACCACCTGATCCGTGACCGAGGAGTCCTTCCCCGGCCGGCCGCTCCCGGATCCCGCGCAGATCGACTGGAGCGAGATCGAGGCGCCCGTCCTCGACGAGTTCATCCTCGGCGCCCCCCGCGAGTTCACCCGCGACGAACTCGTCGAGGCCACCGGGCTCGACCCCGAGGAGTCCGGCAGGCTGTGGCGGGCGCTCGGCTTCCCCGATCCGGATCCCGACGACCGTGTGTTCACCCGGGTCGATCTGGAGGCGGCGCGCAAGGTCGTCGCCCTCACCCGCGAGTGGCTGCCCGAGCACGGGCCCCGCGAGGCCGTCGCCCGGGCGATCGCCCAGTCGCTGTCCCGGCTCGCGGAATGGCAGGTCGGGATGCTCGCGCAGGTGGCGGCCGCGCACGTCGGCGAGCTGACCCCCCGTGATGCCGCCCGGCTCGCCGCCGAGGTGCTCCCCGAGCTGGAGAGCCTGCAGTCCTACGTGTGGCGGCGCCACCTCGCCGCCACCGCGGTCCGGTGGACGGCGGGCGCCCGGCGCTCCGACGCCGAGCTGATCTCCGCCGACACCTGGCCGCTGTCGGTCGGGTTCGCCGACATGGTCGGCTTCACCCGCACCACCCGTCGCCGGTCGATGGCCGAGCTCGGGGAGATGATCGAACGCTTCGGGGCCGTCACCAACGAGGTGATCGCGAACGGCCGCGGGCGCATCATCAAGACCGTCGGCGACGAGGTGCTGTTCGTGACCGAGCATCCCGCCGACGCCGCCGCGATCGCGCTCGGGCTACGGGACCGGGTGCGGGTCGAGCCGTCGCTGCCGCCGCTGCGGATCGGGATCGCGCACGGGATGGTGCTGGCCCGCTACGGCGACGTCTACGGCGAGGTCGTCAACGTCGCCGCCCGGCTCACCGCCGAGGCGCGACCGGACAGCGTGCTGGTGGACCGGGAGATGCACGAGGCGCTGCGCGACGATCCCCGCTTCGACCTGCGGCGGATCGCCACCCTGCACACCCGCGGCTACACGCACCTGCGCGCCTGGGCGTTGCGCGGCGCCCGGGAACGCTGACCGCACCCGGCCGGGTGCCGGCCGGGTGCCGGGTTGACCTGAACCAGGGTTGAGGGGGCAGGGTCGCGGGCATGACCAGCATCCCGGCAGTCCCGGCCCCAGGGCCCGCCGCAGCTCCGAGCCCGGGACCCATCCCAGGGCCGGGGCCGATCGGTTCGCCGGCTCCAGGGCCGCCGATCGGGACCGGCCGCGACCCCCGCGGCGGCGACCCGTACCTCGACCTACCACCCGACCACCTGTCCCCCGACGTGGCGGCCTACCTCGACCGGACCGGCGTGACACCCGGCCCACCGGACCTGGCCCTGCTGCACCGGATCGTCCGGGCACACGTCACGACCATCCCGTTCGAGAACCTGGACCCGTTCACCGGGATCGAGCCGCCCCTCGACCGGGCGGGCGTCGTCGGCAAACTGGTGCACGGGCACCGCGGCGGCTGGTGCTTCGAGCACAACCGGCTGCTGCACGACGTGCTCGGCGACCTCGGCTACCGGGTCACCCCGGTCGTCGGACGGGTCCGGCTCGGCCTCACCGACGACGACCCACCGACCACACGCACACACCGGATGACCCTGGTCGAGACCGCAGAGGGCCCTTTCCTCGCCGACGTCGGCTTCGGCGGGACGGGCCCCTCGGAGCCGCTCCGGCTCGTGCCCGGCGCGGTCCAGCCGACGGCGCACGCCGAACACCGCTTCCGCACCGACGGCACGGGTGTCTGGACCCAGCAGCGGCGCCGAGGCGGGGACTGGATCACCCAGTACACCTTCGACCTGACCCCGGTACCGGACGTCGACTACGCGATGGGCTCCTGGTACCTCACCCACCATCCGGAGTCACCGTTCCGGACCGGGCTGGTCGCCGCGCGCTCCGGCCCGGACCGCCGCGCGACGCTGAACGGCAACCGCTACACCGTGCGCCACACCGACGGCCGCGCTGTGGAGCGCGAACTCGGCACGCCGGCCGAGGTGATCGGAGTGCTGGAGGACGGGTTCGGCATCGACACCTCCGGCGTCACCGGCCTGGAACGACGCATCCGGGCCACCCACTTCGGGTGAGCCCGTCGGCCCGCTCACGACACGAGCGGGCCCGCCGTGGCGACGACCGCCACGAGGGACCCGCTCGCGACAAGAGGTCAGACCCGGAAACCGAGGGCGCGCAGCTGCTCGCGGCCGTCCTCGGTGATCTTCTCCGGCCCCCACGGCGGCATCCAGACCCAGTTGATCCGGACGTCGGAGACCAGGCCGCCGTCCGGACCGGCGGTGAGCGCGGAGCGGGTCTGCTCCTCGATCACGTCGGTCAGGGGGCAGGCCGCCGAGGTGAGGGTCATGTCGATGACGGCCGTGTCACCGTCCCGGTCGATGCCGTAGACGAGGCCGAGATCGACGACGTTGATTCCCAGCTCGGGATCGACGACGTCCTTCATCGCCTCCTCCAGCTGGTCCTGGGAGGCGCCGTCCGCCGGAGCCGCGGGCGGCTCGGGCATCCCGGCCGCACCGCGGACGACCTCGGTGTCCTGCTCGGTGGTCTGCTGTTCTGTCGTCTCGCTCATGCCGGAGATCCCTCCGTCGTTGATGCCGCGTCGGTGATGCCCCCGGGGACATCCACGGGGTCGATCGTCGCGTCGGTGCGGG
The DNA here is from genome assembly GCF_040659795.1 of Pseudonocardia sp. NPDC049635. Taxonomy (NCBI): domain Bacteria; kingdom Bacillati; phylum Actinomycetota; class Actinomycetes; order Pseudonocardiales; family Pseudonocardiaceae; genus Pseudonocardia; species Pseudonocardia sp. NPDC049635. Next base: position 132,289 of record NZ_JBFAON010000001.1, on the reverse strand, counting down.
AGACCGCGTCCTTGAACGCCATCCACCCCAGGAGAGCACACTTCACCCGCGCCGGGTACCGGGCGACACCGGCGAAGGCGACGCCGTCACCGATGATCTCCTCGTTCGGCTCGACCTTGCCGCGGCCCTGCGCCATCTCCTGGAACGAGGCCATGATCTTCCAGGCCTCGCCCACCGGCCTGCCGACGACGAGATCGTGCAGCACCGACACCGACGCCTGGCTGATCGAGCAGCCGAGCGTCTCGTAGGACAGGTCCTTCACCACCGTCGCGGAGTCGTCCAGCGTGACCCGCAGCGTGACCTCGTCCCCGCAGGTCGGGTTCACGTGGTGGGTCTCGACGTCGTACGGCTCGCGCAGACCCGAGCCGTGCGGATCGCGGTAGTGGTCCAGGATGATCTCCTGGTACATCTGCTGCAGTTGCACGCGGTCACACCGTCCCGAAGAACTTCTGGGCAGCCCGGACGCCGTCGACCAGCGCCTCGACCTCGTCGAGGGTGTTGTAGACGGCGAACGACGCGCGGGCCGTGGCCACCACCCCGAAGCGCCGGTGCAGCGGCCACGCGCAGTGGTGGCCCACCCGGATCGCGACGCCCCGGTCGTCGAGCACCTGGGACAGGTCGTGGGCGTGGATGCCGTCCACGACGAACGACACCGCTCCCCCGCGCTCACCCGGTGTCGGCGGCCCGACGATGCGCAGGCCGTCGATCGCCGACAGCTGTTCGAGGGCCGCCGCGGTCAGTGCCGCCTCGTGCGCGGCGACCGCGTCCATCCCGATCTGCTCGAGGTAGTCCACCGCCGCGCCCAGGCCGACCGCCTGCGACGTCATCGGCACGCCTGCCTCGAAGCGCTGCGGCGGCGGGGCGTAGGTCGAGCCCTCCATCCGTACCAGCTCGATCATCGACCCGCCGGTGAGGAAGGGCGGCAGCGCCTCCAGCAGCTCCCGGCGGCCGTACAGCACACCGACACCGGAGGGGCCGAGCATCTTGTGCCCGGAGAACACCGCGAAGTCGACGCCGAGCGCGTGCAGGTCGACCGGCATGTGCGGCACCGACTGGCAGGCGTCGAGCACCGTCAGCGCACCGACCGCCCGGGCCCGCTCGACCAGCTCGGTGACCGGCGCGACCGCCCCGGTCACGTTCGACTGGTGGGTGAAGGCCACGACCTTCGTCCGGTCGGACAGCTCGAGCGAGTCGAGATCGATCCGGCCGTCGTCGGTGACCGAGTACCAGCGCAGGGTCGCCCCGGTCCGGCGGCACAGCTCCTGCCAGGGCACCAGGTTCGCGTGGTGCTCCAGCTCGGTGGTGACGACCTCGTCACCGGGCCCGAGCGCGAAGCGCTCCGACTCGGGTCCCAGACCGTTCCGGACGGAGGCGTTGCCCAGGCCGTAGGCGACCAGGTTGATGCCCTCGGTCGCGTTCTTCACGAACACGAGCTCGTCGTCACCGGCCCCGACGAACGCCGCGATGCGTGCGCGGGCGGACTCGTAGGCGTCGGTGGCCTCCTCCGCGAGCTGGTGCGCGCCCCGGTGGACGGCCGCGTTGTGCCGCTCCAGGAACGCCCGCTCCGCGTCGAGCACCTGGCGCGGACGCTGCGAGGTCGCACCGGAGTCGAGGTAGACCAGCGGCTTCTCCTCGCGCACGGTGCGCGCGAGGATCGGGAAGTCCGCCCGGATCCGGGCCACGGCGGCGGCACCGAGAGGAGCGCCCGCGGAACGAGCATCCGCACCGAGAGGAGCGCCCGCGGAACGAGCATCGGCACTGTGGCCGCCCGCGGTCTCGGTTCCGTGGGTCAGCGACATGATCAGACCGCAGCCTTCGTGAACCGCTCGTAGCCGTTCTTCTCCAGTTCGTCGGCCAGCTCGGGACCGCCGGACTCGACGATCCGGCCACCGGCGAACACGTGCACGTGATCGGGCCGGATGTGGTTCAGGATCCGGGTGTAGTGCGTGATCAGCAGCACGCCGGTCTCGCCGCCCTCGCGGTAGCGGTTCACCCCCTCGGAGACGACGCGCAGCGCGTCGACGTCGAGGCCGGAGTCGGTCTCGTCCAGGATGGCGATCTTCGGGTTCAGCAGGCCGAGCTGCAGTACCTCGTGGCGCTTCTTCTCGCCGCCGGAGAAGCCCTCGTTCACCGAGCGGTCGGCGAACTCGGGGGAGATGTCCAGGTCGGACATCGCCTGCTTGACCTCCTTGACCCAGGTGCGCAGCTTCGGCGCCTCACCGCGCACCGCGGTGGCCGCGCTGCGCAGGAAGTTCGCCATCGACACACCGGGCACCTCGACCGGGTACTGCATGGCGAGGAACAGGCCCGCCCGAGCCCGCTCGTCGACCGCCATGTCGAGGACGTTCTCGCCGTCCAGGAGCACCTCGCCCGAGGTGATCGTGTACTTGGGGTGCCCGGCGACCGCGTAGGCCAGCGTGGACTTGCCCGAGCCGTTCGGGCCCATGATCGCGTGCGTCTCGCCCGCGCGGACCGTGAGGTTCACGCCGCGCAGGATCTCCTTCGGACCGTCCTCGGTCTCGACCGAGGCGTGCAGGTCCTTGATCTCCAGAGTGGACATCTGTGGGTGGCTCCGTACTAGGTGTGGTGGTCAGGCGCCGGTCAGGGCGAGCTCGGCCTCGACGGCCGCCTCGAGCCGCTCGCGCAGCTCCGGGAGGGTGATCTTGTTCAGGACCTCGCCGAAGAACCCGCGGACGACGAGACGCCGGGCCTGGTCCTCCGGGATGCCGCGGCTGCGCAGGTAGAACAGCTGCTCGTCGTCGAACCGGCCGGTCGCGCTGGCGTGCCCGGCGCTCACGATCTCACCGGTCTCGATCTCCAGGTTCGGCACCGAGTCGGCCCGTGCGTGCTCGGTGAGCACCAGGTTCCGGTTGAACTCGAACGTCTCGGTGTTCTCCGCGGCGGCCCGGATGAGCACGTCGCCGATCCACACCACGTGCGCGGAGTCGCGCGAGTCGCTCTGCAGCGCGTTCTTGTAGAGCACGTTGGACTTGCAGTTCGGCACCGAGTGGTCGACCAGCAGTCGCTGTTCGAGGTGCTGGCCGGCGTCGGCGAACCCGAGGCCGAGCAGCTCGGCATCACCACCGGGCCCGGTGTATCCGACGGTCGACGACACCCGCACCAGGTCGCCGCCGAGCTGCACCGATGTCGCGCGCAGCATGGCGTCCCGACCGACGTTGTAGTGCTCGGCGCCGACGTGGACGGCGTCGTCGTTCCACTCCTCGGTGACCACCAGGGTCAGCTGCGAGCCGTCGGCCAGCACGACCTCGGTGTTGTCGGCGAGCACGCCCGATCCCCGGTGCTCGACGACGACCGTCGCCCGGCTGTGCGGGGTGGTGCGGATCTGCAGGTGCCCGGCCGCGGTGGCGCCCTCGCCGGGGCCCTCCACGACGACGGTCACCGGCTCCGGCTCACCGTCGAGGGTCACCAGGGTGGCCTCGGTGAAGGCGGACCAGGCGGCGGCGGCGACCCGGTCGGCGGGGATGCCGCCCTCGCCGATCCGGGCGTCGTCGCGTCCGACCTTCTCCACCGTGACGCCCGCGGTCTCGGTGACCGTGACCGGTGCGACGCCCTCGAAGGCGGCCGAGCCGTCGTGCAGGCCCTTCAGCCGGCGCAGCGGGGTGAACCGCCAGTTCTCCTCGCGCCCGCCGGGCACCTCGAAGGCGTCGACGTCGAACGACTGGAACCGCTCGCCCGCCGACGCGATGGGCACCTCGCCCTGGCCCTTCTTGGCCCCCTTGAGCTCGGGGGCGAGGCCGGCAACATCCGACGAGGTCATCCGACGGAACCCTCCATCTGCAGCTCGATCAGCCGGTTCAGTTCCAGCGCGTACTCCATGGGCAGCTCGCGGGCGATCGGCTCGACGAACCCGCGCACCACCATGGCCATCGCCTCGTCCTCGGTCAGGCCGCGGCTCATCAGGTAGAAGAGCTGGTCGTCCGAGACCTTCGAGACCGTGGCCTCGTGCCCCATCGACACGTCGTCGTTGCGGATGTCGACGTAGGGGTAGGTGTCCGACCGCGAGATCGTGTCCACCAGCAGCGCGTCGCACTTCACCGTCGAACGGGAGTTGCGGGCCCGCGGATTGACCTGGATCAGGCCGCGGTAGGAGGTCCGGCCGCCGCCACGGGCCACCGACTTCGAGATGATCGACGACGACGTGTTCGGCGCCAGGTGGACCATCTTCGCGCCGGCGTCCTGGTGCTGGCCCTCGCCCGCGAAGGCGATCGAGAGGACCTCGCCCTTGGCGTGCTCGCCCATCAGCCACACGGCCGGGTACTTCATGGTCACCTTGGAGCCGAGGTTGCCGTCGACCCACTCCATGGTCGCGCCCTCCTCGGCCTTGGCGCGCTTGGTGACCAGGTTGTAGACGTTGTTCGACCAGTTCTGGATCGTGGTGTAGCGGCAGCGACCGCCCTTCTTCACCACGATCTCCACCACGGCCGAGTGCAGCGAGTCGGTCTTGTAGATCGGCGCGGTGCAGCCCTCGACGTAGTGCACGTAGGCGCCCTCGTCGACGATGATCAGCGTCCGCTCGAACTGGCCCATGTTCTCGGTGTTGATCCGGAAGTAGGCCTGCAGCGGGATGTCGACGTGCACGCCCGGCGGCACGTAGATGAACGATCCGCCCGACCACACCGCCGAGTTCAGCGCGGAGAACTTGTTGTCCCCGCTCGGGATCACCGAGCCGAAGTACTCCTTGAACAGCTCCGGGTGCTCCTTGAGGCCGGTGTCGGTGTCCAGGAAGATGACGCCCTGCTCCTCCAGGTCCTCACGGATCTGGTGGTAGACGACCTCGGACTCGTACTGCGCGGCGACACCCGCGACCAGCCGCTGCTTCTCCGCCTCCGGGATGCCCAGCTTGTCGTAGGTGTTCTTGATGTCGTCGGGCAGGTCCTCCCAGGAGGTGGCCTGCTTCTCCGTGGACCGCACGAAGTACTTGATGTTGTCGAAGTCGATCCCGGACAGGTCGGAGCCCCACCGCGGCATCGGCTTCTTGCCGAAGATGTCGAGCGCCTTCTGCCGGAACTCGAGCATCCACTCGGGCTCGTCCTTCAGGCGGGAGATGTCGGCGACGACCTCGGAGGACAGGCCACGCTTCGCGATGGAGCCCGCCTCGTCGGAGTCGGCCCAGCCGAAGTCGTACCGGCCGAGCGCCGCGATCGTCTCCTCCTGGGTGAGCTCGGTGCGCACATCAGGAGTGGTCGTCATTCGGACTGCCTCCCTTTCGGGGACCGTGGTGGGAGATGGACCCGCTTCCGGCGGGACCGTCTTCTTCTTGCACCTGCCGCACCTGCGAGGTGGGTCGCCCACTCTCGGTGCCGGAACGGCGGTCTACTTCGTGCACCTGCCGGGTTCGCGGCACGGAGGCCTGTGGCCCCCCTGCCCCGGCCCGGCGTTTCTCGTGGTGCTTCGCCCGTCCGAGGTGTTCGGGATCCTCGAGCGGGACGTGTGTGGTGCACGCGGCGTCGCCGCGCGCGATCGTCGCCAGCCGTTGCACGTGGGTACCCAGGAGATCGGCGAAGGCACGCGTCTCGGCCTCGCAGAGCTCCGGGAACTCGGTGGCGACGTGGGCCACCGGGCAGTGGTGCTGGCAGAGCTGCACGCCGAGCCCGCCGCGGCGGGTCTGTGCAGCGTAACCGCGGGCGCTGAGCACCCGGGCGAGCGCCTCTGCCCGGTCCTGCGGTGCAGCGAGGGCGGTGACCGAGTCCATGTCGGCACCGAGCAGGTCCCGCACCCGGCGGCGCGCGAACGCGTCCACCGCCTGCTCGCCCGCCGTCTCCGCGAGGAACCGCAGCGCCGACGTGGCCAGGTCGTCGTACCCGTGGCCGAACCGGACCCGGCCGGTGTCGGTGAGCAGGTACTCCCGGGCCGGGCGGCCACGTCCGCGCGGGCGGGCCGACCGGGCGGGCGCCCGGACCTCCGCCTCACCGTCGGCGATCAGCGCATCGAGGTGCCGCCGGACGGCGGCCTCGGTGAGGCCCAGCTCGCCGGCCACGAGTGCGGCCGTGACCGGGCCCTGCTCCATGAGCACGCGGGCCACCGCGGCCCGGGTGCCCGAACCGGATCCGGGCAGCGCCGCGTCGGCCCCGTGCCCGCAGGCCGGGTCCTGGCGCGTCTGCGCGGTCCGCTTCGTTTTCACAACACCAGTGTTGCGGATATACCCGCGCTCGGCAAAACCGCCCCCGCTGCGGGTGACCGGGCTCACCCCTGCTGCCGGTCGCGGCCGGTGAGGGCCGGTACCCCGGGCCGGCAGGTGCCCCCATTAACCTCGTGCGCATGGTGACGCCCGAGGTCGCCCCACCCGGGCGCGACGACTCCCCCAGGCGAGCGGAGCCGTCGGCGGATCCGGACGGACCACGCTCCCGGAACCGGCCGACGAACCGGCGCGGGCTGCGTGACCAGGCCCGGATCGCCCGGCGGCTCGGCCTGACCGGGGCGATCCTCATGGGCATCAGCGCGCTGGGCTCCGGCGCGTTCCCGGTGCCGAACCCGCTGAACGGCCTGCGGGTGATCGGTCTGCCCGCCCGCAACGTCACGCTGGCCATCGCCGTCACCTACGCCGGTCTGCTGATGGTGGTCACGGCGTGGCTGTGGATCGCCCGGATGCTCACCGCGCGCGGCGCCAAGCACCCGGCACCGGAGCGGCGCGAGCTGGGGCGCACGGCACTGCTGTGGGGCCTGCCGCTGGCGCTCGCGCCGCCGATGTTCTCCAAGGACATCTACAGCTACCTGGCGCAGAGCGCGACGCTCGCGCGCGGGATCGACCCGTACTCGATCGGCCCGGCGCAGGCGCTGGGCATCGACGACCCGCTGACCCGCGGGATCCCGACGATCTGGCGGGACACACCCGCCCCCTACGGCCCGCTGTTCCTCGGCCTGGGCCGGATCATCACGGCGTTGTCCGGTGAGAACGTGGTGCTCGGGATCATCGAGCACCGCATCCTCGCGCTGCTCGGGGTCGCGCTGCTGGTCTGGGTCCTCCCCCGGCTGGCCGCCCGCTTCGATCTCGACGCCGGTCTGGTGCTGTGGCTCGGCGCCGCGAACCCGCTGGTGCTGTTCCACCTGGTCAGCGGGATCCACAACGAGTCGATCATGATCCCGCTGATGCTGCTCGGGCTCTACGTGATGCTCGGCCCCGACGACGCGATCCAGCCCTGGTGGAAGATCACGCTCGGTGCCGCGCTGGTGGTGGCCGCCGCGTCGGTCAAGCTCCCCGCGCTGGTCGCCCTCGGGTTCGTCGGCGTCCACCTCATCCGGCGGCGCGGCGGGAGACTCGTCGACTGGGTGGTGATGACCAGCTGGCTGACCGCGGTGGCGGTCGTCGTCTTCTCGTTCTTCAGCTTCGCGACCGGCCTGGGGTTCAACTGGCTGCGCGGCCTGTCCGCCCCCAGCGAGATCCTCAGCTGGATGTCGGTCAGCACCGACGTCGGCCTGCTCGCCGGCCAGGTGGGCCGGCTGGCCGGGCTCGGCGACCACACCACCGCCACCCTCACCCTGGCCAGGGGCCTGTTCGCGATCCCGATCGCGGTCATCATCATCGTGCTGCTGCTCGGCTGCCTGCGCGGAAAGGTCGATCCGGTCACCGCCACCGGCGCGGGTCTGGGTGCCGTGGTGCTCCTGGGCCCGGTCGTGCACCCCTGGTACCTCTTCTGGGCGCTGCTCCCGCTGGTCGCGACACGGGCGATGCCGCACTACCGGCGCGCGATGCTGCTGCTGTCGGCGTTCCTCGCGCTGGTGGTGCCACCGACCGGGGCCGACTTCATCTTCCGCGGGTTCCAGCTGCCGCTCGCCGTCATCGCCGGGATCGTGATGTTCGCTCTGTCCCTGCTGGTGGTCCACCGGTTGCTGCGGGCCCCGTCCGCGAACGTGCCCGCCCCGGAACCGGACCCCGTCCGATGAGCCCCGCACTCGAGGCACGCGACCTGGCCGTCCGCTACGGCCCGGTCACCGCCGTCGACGGTGTCGATCTCGACCTGGCCCGCGGCGAGGTCCTGGCGCTGCTCGGCCCGAACGGGGCCGGCAAGTCCAGCACGGTCGAGGTCTGCACCGGCTTCCGCCGGGCCGACGCCGGCACCGTCACGGTGCTCGGCCGGGCCCCGGACGACGAGGCCGTCCGACCCCGGGTCGGCGTGATGCCGCAGGGCGGCGGCGCCTACCCGGCCGTACGCACCGGCGAGATGCTGCACCTGGTGGCGGCCTGCGCCGCGAACCCGATCGATCCCGACCACCTGATCGACGTGCTCGGGCTGCGGGCGCGGGCGGGCACGCCCTACAAGCGGCTCTCCGGCGGGGAACAGCAGCGGCTCGCGCTCGCCTGCGCCGTCGTCGGGCGCCCGGAGCTGGTGTTCCTCGACGAGCCCACCGCCGGACTCGACCCGCAGGCCCGGCACCTGGTGTGGGACCTGGTCCGTGCGCTGCGCCGGGACGGGGTGGGGGTCCTGCTCACCACCCATCTGATGGACGAGGCCGAGCAGCTCGCCGACGACGTCGTCATCCTCAACCGTGGCCGGGTCGTCGCGCACGGCTCCCCCGCCCAGCTGACCGCGGGCGACCAGACGGAGCTGCGGTTCCGGGCCCGGCCCGGGATGGACACGGCGGGGCTGGACCGCCGCCTCCCGCACGGCTACGCGACCAGCGAGACCGCGCCCGGCCGGTACCGGGTGCAGGGCCGGATCGACCCCGGCGCGCTGGCCGCGATCACCACCTGGTGTGCCGACCAGGGGGTGCTCGCCGAGGACGTGCAGGTCGTGCGGCGCAGCCTGGAGGACGTCTTCCTCGATCTGACCGGACGGGAGCTGCGCTCGTGACCGAACGGTTCCCCGCCGGGACCTTCACCCCCGACCCGGGCCGCGGCAACGCGCTGACGATGCTCCGCGCGCAGGGCGGCCTGGAGACCCGGCTGGCCCTGCGCAACGCCGAGCAGGTGCTGCTCACGTTGCTGATCCCGGCCGCCTTGCTGGTCGGGCTCACCGTGGTGCCCGCGCTGCCCTCGCCGGAACCGCGGGTGAGCTGGTTCCTGGCGTCGATGCTGGCCCTCGCCGTGATGAGCTCGGCGTTCACCAGCCAGGCGATCGCGCTCGGTTTCGACCGCCGCTACGGCGCGCTCCGCCGGCTCGCGGCGACCGCGTTGCCGCGCTGGCTGCTGGTGTGCGGACGGTTGCTCGCGGTCGCGGTCGTGGTGGTGCTGCAGGTGGTGATGCTGACGGTGCTGGCCGCCTTCCTCGGCTGGACGCCCGCCGGGGCCCGGATCGACGGTGTCCTGGTCGCGGTGCTGCTGGGTGCCGCAGCGTTCGGTGCGCTGGGCATCCTGCTCGGCGGGACACTGCGTGCCGACATCGTGCTCGCGGTGGCGAACGTCGTGTGGTTCGTGCTGCTGCTGGCCGGCGGGATCCTCGTCCCGGTGGCCGACCTGCCCGGCCCGCTCGCCGCGGTGGCGCCCTGGTTGCCCTCGGGAGCGCTGGCCGACGCGCTGCGGGCCGCACTCGGCGAGGGGCGGTTCCCGGCAGCCGGATCCCTGGTGGTGCTCGCCGGGTGGGCGGTGGCCGCCGGGTTCGCGGCGGCGCGGCTGGTCCGCTGGCACTGATCGGCACGCCCACCGAAGGAGGGGCCGCCGATCCACCTCGGAAACCCGGGACCATGACTTCCGGGGGATCCGATTGCTCCGCTCGGCCGACATGATCGACGCCGGCCGGGTCTCCCACGCCCGGCGGCACGCCGATCAGGAGGCCCCAGCCATGACCCGCGAGACCGAGCGGGCCGGACGCCCGGACACCGGCCGCATGCTCGCCCCCGACCTGGCCCGGGGCGCGATGCTGCTGCTCATCGTGATGGCCTACGCCGGGGTCTACGCCGGTGTCCCGTTCGGCACCCCGATGACCGACGCCGCCGCCGTCGACCGGGTCGCGGCGGTACTGACCACGCTGCTGCTGGACAACCGGGCGTTCCCGATGTTCGCGATCCTGTTCGGCTACGGCCTCGCCTGGTCGGTGGTCCGTCGGCGCGGCCGCGGCGTCCCCGAGGCCGACTGCCGGCGGCTGGTCCGCCGCCGCGGCCTGTTCCTGGTGCTGTTCGGGCTGGTGCACGCGATCCTGGTGTTCCCGGGCGAGATCCTCGCCTCCTACGGTCTGGCGGCGCTGCTGACCGGGGGGCTGCTGTTCCGGCCGGACCGGACGGTCCGCCGGGCGGCGCTCGGGCTCGCCGCGGCCTACGCGCTGACCGTGCCGGTGGGCATGATCGGGCTGTGGTCGCCGACGGTCTCCGGCGCCGCCGCGGAGGCGGTCCCCGGCTACACCACGGCCGCCGACTGGATCAGCCGGATCGTCGGGGCGGCCGTCGGCCCGCTCTACATCGGGTTCGCCTACCCGCTGTTGCTGCTCGTGGTGCTCGGCTACCTGGCCGCCCGGGCCGGCCTGCTGGACGACCCGGCGGCGCACCGCCGCACGCTGGCCCGGATCGCCGTCGGCGGGATCGCCGTGTCCGTGCTCGGCGCGCTGCCCGTCGTCCTGATCATCACCGGGGGGATCACACCCGGGGGTGTCGCCGGTGGTCTGCTGTTCGCGCTGCAGGTGCTGACCGGGGTTGCCGGCGGCGCGGGGTACGCGGCGGCGTTCGCGCTGCTCGGCCTGCGGCTGCAGGACCGGCCGGGCCCGGTGGCCTCCGCGGTCGCCGCGATGGGCCGCCGCTCGCTGACCTTCTACCTGCTCAACTCGGTGCTGGTGGCGATCGTGCTGCATCCCGATCTCGGCGGCGTCGGCCGGTACGTGGGGAACACGGGCGCGCTGCTCGCCGCGGTGGCGGTCTGGCTGGTGTCGCTGCTGCTCGCAGCACGGTTCGAGGCCGTCGGCCGACCCGGTCCGGTCGACGCCCTGATGCGCCGGTTGGTGTCCCGGTAGCGGAACACCACAGGCGTCCTTCTACCATTTGTAGTGTGTCCAGCGTGACCGGTCTCCTCCGCCGTGTGCCGTCCACCCCGCAGGTGCTGATGCGCCGGCTGGCGATCGCGAACCTGGTCGCCCAGATCGGGATCGGCGTGACCGGCTCGGTCGTGCGGGTCACCGGCTCCGGGTTGGGCTGCTCGACCTGGCCGCAGTGCGAGCCGGGCAGCATGGTGCCCGTGTCGCACGCCGAGATCGCGCCGCTGCACATGTGGATCGAGTTCGGCAACCGGCTGCTCGGCATCCTCGTGGTGCTCACCGCCGGGGCCACCTTGCTCGCGGCACTGTTCACCCGGCCACGCAGGCGGCGGCTCACCGCGCTCGCGCTGGCGATGCCGATCGGTGTCGTCGCGCAGGCGGTGATCGGCGGGATCACCGTGCTCGCCGGACTGGCCTGGTGGACGGTGATGCTGCACTTCCTCGCCTCGATGGTGCTGGTGTGGTTCGCGGTGCTGCTGGTCACGGCCACCACCGAGGACGACGGCCCGGTCACCCGCACCGTCCCCGCCGCGGGTCGCGGCCTGGTGCTGCTCTCCACCGCCGTCCTCGCGGTGCTACTGGTCGCCGGGACCCTGGTCACCGCCGCCGGGCCGCACGGCGGCGACCCGGACACTCCCCGGCTCGACGTGCCGATCCCGCTGCTCACCCAGGTCCACGTCGACGCACTGTTCCTCTACCTCGGTGTGCTGGTCGGCATCGGGTTCCTGTTCCGTGCCGTGCAGGCACCCGCCGCGTTGCACCGCCGGTACGCGACGCTGATCGCCGTCGTCCTCGCCCAGGGGGTGCTCGGCAGCGTGCAGTACGCACTCGGCGTGCCCGAACTGCTGGTGTCGCTGCACGTGCTGGGCGCCGGTCTGGTCACCGCCGCGGCGGCCTGGATGTGGGCGGGCACCGCCACCCGCCCGGCGCCCTCCGCGCCTGCTCCGCGCGCTGCGGCAGCCGCCACCGACGGCCGTCCGTTCGCCGCGGCCGCGGCCGACCACGCCTGACCCGGTCCGTGCACCGTCGCGACGCCTGAGGGCATGATCGGCGGCAGCCGACCATCACGACGAGGAGGAACGCGCATGCGAGCGATACGGGTGACCAGGACCGGTGGGCCGGACGTACTGGAGGTCGCCGACGTCGAGCCGCCGGCCCCCGGGCCGGGCGAGGTGCTGGTCGAGATCGGCGCGGCGGGCGTCAACTACATCGACACCTACCAGCGCGAGGGCATCTACCCGATCGAGACCCCGTACGTGCCGGGTCTGGAGGGCAGCGGCCGGGTCGTCGCGCTCGGTCCCGATGTGCAGGGCGTCGAGGTGGGCGACCGGATCGCCTGGGCCGAGACGCTGGGAAGCTACGCCGAGCAGATCACCGTCCCGTGGGCTAAGGCCGTCCCGGTGCCGGAGACGATCGCCGACGACGTCGCCGTCGGCGCACTGCTGCAGGGCATGACCGCGCACTTCCTCGTCAACGACTGCCGTCCGCTGGCCGGTGGGGAGACCGTGTTGGTGCACGCCGCCGCCGGTGGGGTGGGGTTGCTGCTCACCCAGCTGGCGACCGCGAAGGGCGCCCGGGTCATCGGGACGACGTCGAGCGCCGAGAAGGCCGAGCTCGCCCGCGCCGCCGGGGCCGCCGAGGTGATCGACTACACCAGGGTGGACGATCTCGCCGCCGAGGTCCGCCGGCTGTCCGGCGGGGCCGGCGTCGACGCCGTCTTCGACAGCGTCGGCCGGACGACGTTCGACGCGAGCCTGGCGTCGCTGCGCAAACGGGGCACCCTGGTGCTCTACGGTGCCGCGTCCGGCCCAGTGCCCCCGGTCGACCCCCAACGGCTCAACGCGGGCGGCTCGCTGTACCTGACCAGGCCGAAGCTGTTCGACTACGTCGACACCACCGAGGCCCTGCGGGCCCGGGCGGACGCCGTCTACACCGAGGTCGCGGCAGGCCGGCTGGATGTGCGGATCGGGCACCGCTACCCGCTCGAGGACGCCCGCAGCGCGCACGAGGACCTGCAGGCCAGGCGGACCACCGGCAAGATCGTGCTGCTCCCGTCCTGAACCGCGGGGCCGCGGCGCGCGGTCCGCTCGTGGAGACGGGGCCGTGGGTGCTATGAACCGGGGGTGCCGACGGACGACGCCCCCAAGACCCCGTTCCACGATCTCGACGCCTACGTCGCGCTCCCCCGCCTGGGCGGGCTGGCGCTGTCCCCCGACGGCACCCGGCTGGTCACCGGCGTCGCCGAGCTGGAGACCGACGCCACCCGCTACCGGACGGCGCTGTGGGAGATCGACCCGGCCGGCGGCGCCCCGGCACGGCGACTGACCCGGGGATCCGCCGGGGAGTCGGGACCGGTCTTCACCCCGGACGGTGACCTGATGTTCCGGTCGTCGCGGCCGGACCTCGACAACGCTCCGGACACCGACCCGCCCACCGCGCTCTGGCTGCTCCCCGCAGGCGGTGGCGAGGCCCGCCAGGTCGGGACCCGGCCGGGCGGGCTCGCCGACGTCGCGGTCGCCGCCGGCTCCGGAACCGTGGTGGCGTCCTCGCCGACGCTGCCCGCGGCGGTGAGCGCCGCCGACGACGAGCAGCGCCGGGCGGCCCGCAGCGACGCGAAGGTCACCGCGATCCTGCACACCGGCTACCCGGTGCGGCACTGGGACCGCGATCTCGGGCCGGCCGAGAACCGGTTGCTGGTCGCCGCACCGGACAGCGACGGGCCCGGTGACACCGGATGGACCGATCTCACCCCGGCACCGGGCCGGGCGCTCGACGAGACCTCCTTCGACGTCTCCCCGGACGGTTCGACCGTCGTCACCGGCTGGCACCGGGCGTACGGGCACGGCACCTGGCGGCCCGGCATCGTCGCTATCGACACGGTCACCGGCGAGCACCGCGACCTGCTCGTCGACGACGGCCACGAGTACTCCGACCCGCGGATCAGCCCGGACGGGCGGACCGTCGTCGTACGCCGGGAGCGGATCTCCACCCCGCAGGTCGCGCCCCGGATCGACCTGGTGCTCGTGCCGCTGGCGGGCGGTCCGGCCCGCCCGGTCGCCGAGGGCTGGGACCGATGGCCGTCCTCGGCCCGCTGGACCGCGGACTCCTCGGCGCTGATCGTCACCGCCGACCACGACGGCCGTGGCCCGCTGTTCCGGATCGATCTCGCGGCAGGCGGTGACACGGTGACCCGGCTGACCGGTGACCACGGCTGCTACTCCGATCCCTGCCCGTCACCGGACGGGCGGTGGGTGTACGCGCTGCGCAACGCGGTCGATGCCGCCCCGGCCCCGGTCCGGGTGGACGCGACGGGCGCCGACGGCACCCCGGAGTACCTGCGTGGCCCGGTACCGGCGGTGCAACTGCCCGGCGAGCTCACCGAGGTGGAGACGACCGCGGCGGACGGCACCCGGTTGCGCGGCTGGCTGGTGCTGCCCGAGGGTGCCGGGCCGGACCGGCCGGCACCGCTGCTGTTGTGGATCCACGGTGGCCCGCTGGCGAGCTGGAACGCCTGGGCGTGGCGGTGGAACCCGTGGCTGCTGGCCGCCCGTGGGTACGCGGTGCTGCTGCCCGATCCGGCGCTGTCCACCGGCTACGGGCAGGACTTCGTGCAGCGCGGCTGGGGCCGGTGGGGAGGACCGCCCTACGAGGACCTGATGGCCGTCACCGACGCGACGCTGACCCGCCCGGAGATCGACCGCACCCGGGTCGCCGCGATGGGTGGCTCGTTCGGCGGGTACATGGCGAACTGGATCGCCGGGCACACCGACCGGTTCGCCGCGATCGTCACCCACGCCAGCCTGTGGGCACTCGACCAGTTCGGCCCCACGACCGACCACGCCGAGTACTGGCTGACCGAGATGACACCGGAGATGACCTGGGAGAACAGCCCGCACCGGCACGCCGACGCGATCACCACCCCGATGCTGGTGATCCACGGCGACAAGGACTACCGGGTGCCGATCGGGGAGGGTCTGCGGCTGTGGTGGGACCTGGTGTCCCGGCAGGCCGATCCCGCGGCGAACCCGCACCGCTTCCTGTACTTCCCGGACGAGAACCACTGGGTCCTCGCACCGAACCACGCGATCGTCTGGTACCGGACGGTGTACGCGTTCCTCGGCGAGCACGTGCTGGGGCAGCCGTGGGAGACGCCCGAGCTGCTGCGCTGAGCGGCGTGGACGCCGGAGCCCCTAGAACAGGACCGGCAGTCCCAGCCCGGCGTCCACCGCGATCGCGGCGAACAGCACGCACAGGTAGATGTTCGACAGGTGGAACAGCGGCATCGGCGAGACCTCGCCGCCGGCGCGGACGGCTGCGTGCAGCCGGTGCGCCCGGAACACGAAGTACGCGCCGCCGAGTAGGGCGACCGCCAGGTAGACCCAGGAGGTCACCGGCAGCAGCAGCAGGCTCCAGGCCACCATCACCCAGCTGTAGACGACGATCCGCACCGAGACCGCGGGCGCCGGCGCGACCACCGGCAGCATCGGCACCCCGGCCGCCGCGTAGTCCTCGCGGTAGCGCATGGCGAGGGCCCAGAAGTGCGGTGGCGTCCAGAAGAAGATCACGCCGAACATCACCAGCGCCGGCCACTCGACGGTGCCGGTGACCGCGGCCCAGCCGATCACGACCGGCATGCAGCCGGCGGCGCCGCCCCAGACGATGTTCTGTGCGGTCCGCCGCTTCAGGATCAGCGTGTAGACCAGCACGTAGAACGCGATGGCCGCCACCGACAGCGCGGCCGCGAGCCAGTTGGTCGTGAACCCGAGCCACACCGAGCTGGCCGCGGCGAGCACCAGGCCGAAGATCAGTGCGTTGCGGGTGGGGACCTCGCCGCGGGCCAGCGGCCGGCGTGCGGTGCGCTTCATCTGCTTGTCGATGTCGGCGTCGACGACGCAGTTCAGGGCGTGTGCCGCGGCGGCGGCCATCGCGCCACCGACCAGGGTGGCGGCGATCAGCCAGAGCGAGGGGATCCCGCGCTGGGCGAGGAACATCGCGGGCACCGTGACCACGAGCAGCTGCTCGATGATCCGGGTCTTGGTCAGGCCCAGGTACGCCAGCAGGGTGGCCCGGATCCGGGCCAGCCGACCGGCGGGAGCGACGACCGGGGACTCCGGAGCCGGGCCGGTGGCCGTGGGTACGGCCGCTCCCGAGGGCGGCTCGGCGGTCCGGCTCCGGCGCGACGCTGGTGCGCTCACCTGTTCGTACCTCGATCGGCTCGGTGTTCGGGCTGGGCTCTAGAGCCGAGGTCCTCGCGGTAGCAGGGCGCCACGTTCTACAGCGCGTCGATGCTAACCGGTGGCATGCCGCGCGGGGCGCCGGGGTACTCCCGTGTCGGGTGACCGGGGCCGGTGCCGCGGCGGTCGGCAAACCCGCAGGCCGGGCGTCCGCAGTAGGGTGGGCGGCGCCGGGGGTGGCGAGGACGCCACCGGGTGGTCCAGGTCGCAGTGCAGCGTCGCGGCGCACCGGGAACGCACGGGGCCGGCACCCGCTCCCCGCCGCCGAGCCGCCCACGGCAGCACCGATCAGCGACCGATCAGCGACCAGCCAGACCCGCAAGAAATCCCCGTCAGAGACCCCTCAGACGCCGACGCGAGTACAGGAGTCATCGCCTTGTCCGAGACCGCCACGTCCCCACACGCCGGGGACAGCGCCGTCGCCGCGCTCACCCGCGTGCATGTGCCCGACGACTGGACCGACCTGGACAGCAAGGCCGTGGACACCGTCCGGGTACTGGCCGCGGACGCCGTCCAGAAGTGCGGCAGTGGTCACCCGGGCACCGCGATGAGCCTGGCCCCGCTCGCCTACACGCTGTTCCAGCGGGTGATGCGCCACGATCCGGCCGATCCTGACTGGATGGGCCGCGACCGCTTCGTGCTGTCGGCCGGGCACTCCAGCCTCACCCTCTACATCCAGCTCTACCTGGCCGGTTACGGCCTGGAGCGGGAGGACCTCGAGCAGCTCCGCCAGTGGGGCTCGCTCACCCCCGGGCACCCGGAGTACGGGCACACCCCCGGCGTCGAGATGACCACCGGGCCGCTGGGCCAGGGCCTGGCCTCGGCGGTCGGCATGGCGATCGCCGCCCGGCGCGAGCGCGGCCTGTTCGACCCGGACGCGCCCGCCGGCACCAGCCCGTTCGACCACCAGATCTACGTGATCGCCTCGGACGGTGACATCGAGGAGGGTGTCACCTCCGAGGCGTCGTCGCTGGCGGGGCGCCAGGAGCTCGGCAACCTCACGGTGATCTACGACGCCAACGAGATCTCCATCGAGGACGACACGAACATCGCCCTCAACGAGGACACGGCGAAGCGGTACGAGTCCTACGGCTGGCACGTGCAGGTCGTCGAGGGCGGCGAGAACGTCACCGGCATCCTCGAGGCGCTCCAGGCCGCCCGGGCGGAGACCTCGCGGCCGTCGTTCATCATGTTGCGCACGGTGATCGGCTACCCGTCGCCGAACAAGATGAACACCGGCGCCGCGCACGGCTCCGCGCTGGGCGACGAGGAGGTCCGCGCGGTCAAGGAGGTCCTCGGGTTCGACCCGGACAAGGAGTTCGACGTCGACGACGAGGTGCTGAAGCACACCCGCTCGGTCGGCGAGCGCTCCCGCGCCGAGCACGACGCCTGGCAGGGCACCTTCGACGAGTGGGCGCAGCGGGAGCCGCAGCGCAAGCAGCTGCTCGATCGGCTGCTGGCGAAGCAGCTGCCCGAGGGCTGGGCCGATGGCCTGCCGCACTGGGAGGTCGACGAGAAGGGCCTCGCGACCCGCAAGGCCTCCGGCGCGGTGCTCGCCGCCGTCGCCGACGTGCTGCCCGAGCTGTGGGGCGGATCGGCCGACCTGGCCGAGTCGAACAACACCACGATGAAGGGGGCCGACTCGTTCGGTCCGGTCTCGGCCAGCACCGGCACCTGGAAGGCCCAGCCCTACGGCCGCACGCTGCACTTCGGCGTCCGCGAGCACGCGATGGGCGCGATCCTCAACGGCATCGCGCTGCACGGCCCGACCCGTCCCTACGGCGGCACCTTCCTGGTCTTCTCCGACTACATGCGTCCCGCCGTCCGGCTGGCCGCGCTGATGAAGACCAACCCGCTCTACGTGTGGACGCACGACTCGATCGGCCTCGGCGAGGACGGACCGACCCACCAGCCGATCGAGCACCTGGCCTCGCTGCGGGCGATCCCGGGGCTGTCGGTCGTGCGGCCCGGTGACGCGAACGAGACCGCCTACGCCTGGAAGGCCGCCCTGGAGCGCCCGTCCGACGGCCCGATCGGGTTCGCGCTGACCCGGCAGAACGTGCCGACGCTGTCCGGCACCTCCGCCGAGGGCGTCGCCCGCGGCGGCTACGTGCTGGAGGAGGCGTCGTCCGGCGACCCGCAGGTCGTGATCATCGCCACCGGCTCCGAGCTGCACCTCGCGGTCGCCGCGCGGAAGATCCTGGAGGCCGAGGGCGTCGGCACCAGGGTGGTCTCGATGCCGTGTGTCGAGTGGTTCTCCGCGCAGGACGCCGAGTACCGCGAGTCCGTGCTCCCCGCCGCGGTGAGGGCGCGCGTCTCGGTCGAGGCGGGCATCGCGATGCCGTGGCGCGAGTTCGTCGGCGACGCCGGGCGCTCGGTGTCGATCGAGCACTTCGGTGCCAGCGCCGACCAGGCCACCCTGTTCGAGAAGTTCGGATTCACCGGCGAGACCGTCGCCGCCGCCGCGCGGGAGACACTCGCCGCGGCGAACAAGCCCGCCTGAGCCACTCCTGACCCACAAGGAGCAACCATGAGCAACGATCGTCTCGCCGCGCTCTCCGCGGCGGGTGTGTCCATCTGGCTCGACGACCTGTCCCGAGAGCGGCTCAACAGCGGCAACCTCGTGGAGCTGATCGAGGACAAGCACGTCGTCGGGGTCACCACCAACCCCACCATCTTCGCCGCGGCGCTGGCCGACGGTGCCGCCTACGACGAGCAGGTCCGCGAGCTCGCCGCCCGCGGCGCCGACGTCGACTCGGCGATCCGCGAGATCACCGTCGCCGACGTGCAGCAGGCCTGTGACGTCTTCTCCGGGGTCTGGGAGCGCACCGACGGCGTCGACGGGCGGGTCTCGCTGGAGGTCGACCCGCGCCTGGCGCGCGACACCGAGCAGACCGTCGCCCAGGCCGCCGACATCTGGAAGACCGTCGACCGGCCGAACCTGCTGGTGAAGATCCCGGCCACGGAGGCGGGTCTGCCCGCGATCACCCGCGCCACCGCGGAGGGGATCAGCGTGAACGTGACGCTGATCTTCTCGGTGGAGCGGTACAAGGCCGTGATGGACGCCTACCTGACCGGTCTGGAGCAGGCCGTGGACAACGGCCAGGACCTGGCCCGGATCCACTCGGTCGGCTCCTTCTTCGTCTCCCGGGTGGACTCGGAGATCGACACCCGGCTGGAGGCCGTCGGCGGCGAGGAGGCGCTCGCGCTGCGCGGCAAGGCGGCGATCGCGAACTCCCGGCTCGCCTACGCGGCGTACCGGGCCGCGTTCTCCGGTGCCCGCTGGGAGACGCTGGCCGCCAAGGGTGCGAACGCGCAGCGCCCGCTGTGGGCGTCGACCGGTGTGAAGAACCCGGACTACCCGGACACCCTCTACGTCTCCGAACTGGTGGTGGACAACACCGTGAACACCATGCCGGAGAAGACGCTGGAGGCGTTCGCCGACCACGGCGAGGTCTCCGGGGACCGGGTGACCGACACCGCGGGCGCCGCCCAGCAGGTCTTCACCGACCTGGAGGGCGTCGGCATCGACCTCGACGACGTCTTCCTCACCCTCGAGAACGAGGGCGTGCAGAAGTTCGAGAAGTCGTGGGGCGAGCTGCAGGAGACCGTCCGCTCCCAGATCGACGCCGCGCGGTAGCCGGTGGCGGACACATCCGGCGGCGACGGGGCCGATCTCGGCTCCGCCGCCGCCGGCGGCTCCGGCCCGGGGCCCGCGGCGCCCGTGCGGGTGGTGCTGGCCGGCGAACCGTTCGCCTCGGCCGCCCGCCGGATCGCCGGTGACCTCGCGGAGGAGACCGTCGCCTCCCGGGTCGCCGAGGGTGACCCGAGCGTCTGGCCCGCCACGCCCGGCGCCGGCACCGGCTGGACCGGTCTGGCCAGGGCCTCGCGCCCACTGGCCGGTCAGGTCGCGGCGCTGCGCGAACGGTTCGCGGTGCTCGGGGCACACCGGGTGCTGCTGGTCGGCACCCCGGACGCGGTCGCCGTGGCCCGGCTGGTCGCGGCGGGCTCCCCGGACACCACCCGGTTGACCGCGCTCGACTCCGCAGACCCGGTCCAGGTCGCCGAGGCGCTCTCCGGGGAGCTGGACGAGACCGTGCTCGTGGTCGCCGACCCGGCCGGGGACGATCCGGTGGTCGGCGCCGTTCGGCACGCGGTGGCCTCGGCGCTGGCCGACGAGATCGGCGTCGAGACGCTCGACGGCCGCACCGTGCACCTGACCGAGCCCGGCTCACCGCTGGACACCCCCGGCGCCGGGATCACCGTCGTCACCCTGGACGCCGACGTGCCCGCCCGGTTCGGCGCCCTGGGGCCGCTCGGGCTGGTCCCGGCCGGTCTGGCCGGGGCCGACGTCGCCGGGATGCTCGGGGCAGCCGTCCCGGCCGCCGCCGCGCTCGGCGAGGACGATCCGGAGAACCCGGCGCTGCTGCTCGCCGGCGCGCTGGTCGCGGCCGGCCGGTCGGTGCTGGCGCTGCGCGACGACGACCGCTCCCCCGCCCTGACCGCATGGCTCGCGCCGCTGCTCACCGCGGCCGGCCTGGCCGCCGTCCCCACCGGCCCCGGTGAGACGCTGCCCGGGCCGCGGGTCACGGACCCGGCCGCACCCGTCCGGGTGGTCGACGTGCACGCCGACGGGACCGGCCCGGCGCCCGCCCCGGGGCTCGGCGCCGTCCGCACCGATGCCTCACCCGGCGCGACGATCGTGCTGTGGCAGGTCGCCGCGGCGCTGGCCGCCCGGGCCCTGCGGACCGACCCGTTCTCCACGGTGGCACCGGCACCCGTCCCCGGTGGGCCGGACGACCCGCCGTCGTTCGTCGACGGTGGTGTCGCGGTGCACGGGGACGACTGGCTGCCCCCCGGCGTGGGCACCCTCGCGGACGCGCTGGACGCACTCGCCGCGGCCGCGGACACCGACGGCCACCTGGCGGTGTCGGCCTGGCTGGATCCGGAGTCCGACGCGTCGGTCGCGGTGCTGCGCGGCCCGTTGGCGGCACGGACCGGGCTGCCCGTCGCCTTCGGGTGGGCACCGGGTTGCCGCAGCGGCGACACCGGCGGACCCGACCGGGCGGTCCACTGCCACCTCACCGGCGGCGGTGGAGATCCCGGCGGATCGGGTGGTACCGGTGATCCGTTCGGCGCGGGGACCGCGCCGGAATCGTCCGGACTGGATAGCCTGCATGCGGCACAGGCCCGTGCGGTCGTCCGCGCGCAGCGCAGCCGGGGGCGCCCGGTGCTGCGGCTGCACCTGAACGACCGGTTGGCCGGCCTCGTGACGCTCGCCAGGGCTCTGGAAGCCGGGCGGGGCACCCGGCCGGGCGACTAGCCGCACGACGGGCCGTACGACCAGCTGTCGAGAACCGACACCAGGAGGGGCGATGCCCACCGCCAACGGCGGCCGTACCAACCCGCTGCGCGACCCACGGGACAAGCGCCTCCCCCGCATCGCCGGCCCGTGCGGCTTGGTGATCTTCGGGGTGACCGGGGACCTGTCGCGCAAGAAGCTGATGCCCGCCATCTACGACCTGGCCAATCGCGGCCTGCTGCCGCCGGGCTTCGCGCTCACCGGCTTCGCCCGCCGGGAGTGGAACACCGAGGACTTCGGGAAGATCGTCCACGACGCGGTCCGCGAGCACGCCCGCACCCCGTTCCGGCAGGAGGTCTGGGACCGGCTCGCCGAGGGGCTGCGGTTCGTCCAGGGCTCCTTCGACGACGACGCCGCGTTCGACGAGCTGGAGCGCACGGTCCGTGACCTCGACGAGAAGCGCGGCACCGGTGGTAACCACGCGTTCTACCTGTCGATCCCGCCGAGTGCGTTCCCGGTGGTGTGCAAGCAGCTGGCCCGCTCCGGGCTGTCCGCGCAGGAGGACCCGGACGTGTGGCGGCGGGTGGTGATCGAGAAGCCGTTCGGGCACGACCTGGCCTCGGCCAGGGAGCTCAACGCGATCGTCAACGAGGTCTTCCCCGAGGACTCGGTGTTCCGCATCGACCACTACCTGGGCAAGGAGACCGTCCAGAACGTGCTGGCGCTGCGCTTCGCCAACCAGCTCTTCGAGCCGATCTGGAACGCCAACTACGTCGACCACGTGCAGATCACCATGGCCGAGGACATCGGCCTGGGCGGGCGGGCGGGTTACTACGACGGGATCGGGGCCGCCCGCGACGTCATCCAGAACCACCTGCTGCAGCTGCTCGCCTTCACCGCGATGGAGGAGCCCACGTCGTTCTCCTCGGACGAGTTGCGCGCCGAGAAGATCAAGGTGCTGAAGGCGGTCAAGCTGGCGCTGCCGCTGTCGGAGACGACCGCCCGCGGGCAGTACGAGGGTGGCTGGCAGGGCGGCGAGCAGGTGCCGGGGCTCAAGGAGGAGGAGGGGTTCAACCCCGAGTCGACCACCGAGACCTTCGCCGCGATCACCTGTGAGGTGGAGAACCGGCGGTGGGCGGGTGTGCCGTTCTACCTGCGCACCGGTAAGCGGCTGGGGCGGCGGGTCACCGAGATCGCGGTCGTGTTCAAGCGCGCGCCGCACCTGCCCTTCGACGCCACGATGACCGAGGAGCTCGGGCAGAACGCCCTGGTGATCCGGGTGCAGCCGGACGAGGGGGTGACGATGCGGTTCGGCTCCAAGGTGCCCGGGAACCAGATGGAGGTCCGCGACGTCACCATGGATTTCGGTTACGGCAACGCGTTCACCGAGTCGTCACCGGAGGCCTACGAGCGGTTGATCCTGGACGTGCTGCTGGGCGAGCCGTCGCTGTTCCCGGTCAACGAGGAGGTCGAACGGTCCTGGGAGATCCTCGACCCGGTGATCGAACACTGGGCGGCCTCGCCGGAGGGCCCGGACGGCTACCCCGCCGGTTCGTGGGGCCCCGACTCCTCGGCCGAGATGCTGGCCCGCACCGGCCGGCAGTGGCGCCGGCCGTGAGCCGTCGAACGGCCGCAACAACACCGCCCGTGAGCCTCCGAACGACCGCAACAACACCGCCCGTGAGCCTCCGAACGGCCGCGACGGCGCCGCCGGTGAGCCGCCACCGCACCACCTCCCACCCACGAGGGGTCTCGTCATGATCATCGATCTGCCGTCGAGCAACACCTCGGCGGTCAACCGCAAGCTCGTCGAGCTCCGTGAGTCCGGCGGTGTGTTCGCGCTCGGCCGGGTGCTCACGCTGGTCGTCGTCACCGACGACGGCCCGGGCCTGGAGCGCGCCGTCGACGCCGCGAACTCGGCCAGCCGAGAGCACCCGTGCCGGGTGATCGTGCTGGCCCGCGGGCAGCGCCGGGCGGCGGCCCGGCTCGACGCGCAGATCCGGGTCGGAGGTGACGCCGGTGCCAGCGAGGTGATCGTGCTGCGCGGGTACGGCGCGCTCGCCGCGGAGGACGCGGGCGCGGGCATGGTGATGCCGCTGCTGCTGCCGGACGCCCCGGTCGTCGCGTGGTGGCCGGGCGAGGCGCCCGCCAGCCCGTCCGAGGACGCGGTCGGGAAGCTGGCGCAGCGCCGGATCACCGATGCGCTCTCGGCGAAGAACCCGATGAAGGCGTTCGAGCAGCGGCGCAAGGACTACGCGCCCGGCGACACCGATCTCACCTGGACCCGGCTCACGCTCTGGCGGGCCCAGCTGGCGGCGGCGCTGGACGTGCCGCCGTACGAGGAGGTGACCGGCGCCGTCGTCGCCGGGGAGGCGGTCTCGCCGTCCACCGAGCTGATGGCCGGCTGGCTGGCCTCCGCGCTCGGGGTGCGGGTGAAGCGTTCGCCGTCGGCCCAGGAGCAGGGGCTGACGCTGATCCGGCTGAACCGGCCGTCCGGCGACATCGAGCTGGCCCGCCCGGACGGCCGCACCGCGAGGTTGACCCAGCCGGGCCAGCCGGAGCGGCTGATCGCGCTGGCCCGCCGCGAGGTGCCCGACTGCCTGGCCGAGGAGCTGCGGCGGCTCGATCCCGACGAGGTGTACGAGGAGGCGCTGGCCGGGGTGTCCCAGGTGACCCGCGGCCGCGCCCCGGTGAAGGTGTGAGCGTGAGTGTGAGCGAGAAGATCCAGATCGCCGTCCATCCCGACAAGGACGCCCTGGCCGCGGCCGTCGCGGCACGGCTGGTCACCGCGCTGGTCGACGTGCAGGCCAGCGGCGCCGTCCCGCGCGTGGTGCTGACCGGGGGTGGGGTCGGCATCGCGCTGTTGCGCGACGTCGCGGCCTCCGCGGCCCACCGGGCGGTCGACTGGTCCCGGGTCGACCTGTTCTGGGGTGACGAGCGGTTCGTGCCCGCGGACGACGCCGAGCGCAACGACCGGCAGGCCCGCGAGGCGCTGCTCGACGGGCTGCCGCTGGACCCGGCACGGGTGCACCCGATGCCCGCTGCCCCCGCCGGAGGCGGCACGGCCGACGACGCGGTGCAGGCGGCCCGCAGCTACGCCCGGCTGCTCGACGATCTCGCCCTGCCCGGGGAGGACGGAGTACCCGCGTTCGACGTGACCCTGGTCGGGATGGGCGAGGAGGGCCACACCCTGTCGGTGTTCCCGGACTCCCCCGCCGTGCACGAACAGGCCGCCACCGTCGTCCCGGTGTTCGACTGCCCGAAACCGCCGCCGACCCGGATCTCGATGACCCTGGCCGCGGCCCGTCGCTCCCGCGAGGTGTGGGTGGTCGCCGCCGGGGCCGGGAAGGCGCCCGCGGTGGCCGGGGCGCTGACCGGGACCCCGGAGACGGAGCTCCCGGTGGCCGGGGCGCGCGGCACCGGATGGACCCGCTGGCTGATCGACGCCGAGGCGGCGGGGGCGTTGCCGGAGGGGTTCCTGCCGCGGGCGACCTGATGTCCGTCGGGAGACCACCGGAGCGGGCCGGGCCGGCCGGCACGGGACGGTGCTCGGCCCACGGGCCGGGTCAGTGCCCGGATCGGTCCGCCCGGGCGAGGATCTCCCCGTCCCAGAGCGCGCGGAGCGCGGCGCGGCGCTCCGTGCGGTCCAGGCCGCGCAGATCGGCGACGCCGCGTTCGGTGACCACGACCTCGACGTCGTGCGACGGCGTGGTGACCGGCCGGGACAGGCGTTCGACGAGCGTCGGGGCCCCCTTCACGGTGCTCGGCAGCGCGATGACGGAGGCGCCGGGGCCCCTGGCGGCCGCCGCGGAGAAGTCCGGGTGCCCCCCGATCATTCCCGCGGCCGCGGGCCCGACGCCCTCGGCGTTGACCTGCCCGTCCAGGTCGACCTCCAGCGCGGAGTTCAACGCGACCAGGGGCGGGGCGTCCGCCGCCGAGAGCCTGCCGAGGTCGTGCGTGTGCTCGATGGGATGCAGGATCCGGCGCCCCTCGGCCCAGTCGTAGAGGCGGCGGGTGCCGGCGAGGTACGCGGCACTGGGCTCACCGATCAGGAGCCCCTTGGCCTCCAGGTCGACCACGGGCTCGGGCAACAACCCCGAGTCCACCCGGACCGGCACCTCCAGCGCTCCCACGATCGCCTGCGCCAACCGCCCGGGGCCCACCTGGATCCGGGCACCTTCGGGCACCAGGGCGGCGACCTGCCGCGCGATGACGTCGTCCGCAGCGCTCGGGGCGGCATCCGGTATCTCGAGCGGTGGCGTGTCGGTCTCGGCGAGGACGGTGACCTGCCCCGGCGGGATCGGGGGGCCCGAGTCGGCGCACGGCGCGAGGGTGGAGACCACGGCGGCCACGGGGACGCCGGCCGCGATCAGCCCTCGCAGGTAGGAGGATTCGGTACCGGGATACAACCCGTCACCGCGCCGCACGAGGGTGGCGACGAGGAGATCCGGACGGAGAGCCCCGGTGAGGAGCCGGGGGACGGCCGAGAGCCGGCACGGAACGCTTCTCACGCGGCCGTTCTCGATCGCCCGGCGCAGTCCCGACCCTCCCATCACCGTCCGGACGTCGGCGAAGGCCTCCAGGTCGAGGTGGCTCACCGGGCCCGGAACCCAGCCCAGAACGAGGCGGACGTCCTTCCCGGCGGCCGCTTCGCTCAGCGGGCGGTAGAGCTCGGTGGGGGCGCCACAGCCGTCGCCGAGTGCTACGCGCGAGTGTGGGCTCACGATCTCGACGAACGTCACCATGACGTGATTCGATCACGGCTGCCCGGTCCGGGCACGGCACCGTACGGGGGGACAGCAGATCCGCCATCCACGACGACGTCGAGGCCGCGGCGCGCACGCTCGGGCGGCCGGTGCGGACCGCCCCGGCCGACGCCGTCGCCGGCGTCCCGGCCGGGTGGTCACCGGATCCACCGGTGTGAGATGGCGCCCTCGGATGCGGTACCGGCGCCGGACCGGCCGTTAGGGTCGATCCCCATGCGCATCGGTACCCCGCTCGGCCCGGCCGCGACCCGCGTACTGCTGCTCGGCTCGGGTGAGCTCGGCAAGGAGGTCGCGATCGCCTTCCAGCGGCTCGGCGTCGAGGTCGTCGCCGTCGACCGTTACCCGCACGCCCCGGCGCACCAGGTCGCGCACCGCTGGCACGCGATCGACATGACCGACCCGGTCACGCTGGCGACGCTGATCGAGCAGGAGGCGCCTGATCTGATCATTCCCGAGATCGAGGCGATCGCGACGAACGCGCTGGTCGAGATCGAGGCCGCCGGGACGACCGTGGTGCCGACCGCGCGGGCGGCGAAGCTGACGATGGACCGGGAGGGGATCCGGCGTCTCGCTGCCGAGGAGCTGGGGCTGCCGACGTCGCCCTACGCGTTCGCCGACACGCTCGACGAGGTCCGGGCGGCGATCGAGCGGGTGGGGCTGCCGTGCGTCCTGAAGCCGGTGATGTCGTCGTCGGGCAAGGGGCAGTCGGTGCTCAAGGACGCCGGCGAGGCCGAGTCGGCCTGGGAGCACGCCCGCAGCGCCGGGCGGGTGTCGAACCCGCGGGTGATCGTCGAGGGCTTCGTCGAGTTCGACTACGAGATCACCCTGCTGACCGTGCGGCACGCCGGGGGCACGGCGTTCTGCGAGCCGGTCGGGCACCGCCAGGAGGACGGCGACTACGTCGAGTCCTGGCAGCCGCAGCCCATGTCGCCCGCCGCGCTGGCCGCCGCGCAGGACGTGGCGGGCCGGGTCACCGAGGCGCTCGGCGGGCGCGGGATCTTCGGGGTGGAGCTGTTCGTCCGCGAGGGCCGGGACGGCGGCGAGCACACCGTGCTGTTCTCCGAGGTCAGTCCGCGACCGCACGACACCGGTCTGGTCACGCTCGCCACCCAGCGGCTCAGCGAGTTCGAGTTGCACGCGCGCGCCGTGCTCGGCCTGCCGGTGGACACGACGCTGCGCTCCCCCGGCGCGTCCGCGGTCGTCTACGGCGGGCAGGAGATGACCGCCCCGGACTACGAGGGTGTCGCCGAGGCACTCGCCGTGCCGGGAGCCGACCTGCGACTGTTCGGCAAGCCGACGGCCGGTGAGCGACGCCGGATGGGGGTCGCGGTCGCATTCGCCGACGACGTCGACACCGCCCGCGACCGCGCGCGCACGGCCGCCGCCCACGTCCGGCCGGTCCCGCACCGCTGAGCACCGCGCGTCCGGGACCGGCCGCACCGACGAGCTCACCGGCCCCGGGGCGGGCACGTCACGACGGCCGCCGACGCCACCGCGGGAAGCCGCGACGGCCGACCCGAGGTGACCCGCGGGTAATCTGACGCTCGGAGGCCGAGGCGAGGGGGCGGGCGATGGCGGGACGGACCGGACTGGTCGTCGCCGGCGCCGGCGCCCGCGGCGCGTACGAGGCGGGGGCGCTCACCCGGCTGCTGCCCCGGCTGACCCGCACCTGGTCGGCGCCGTCGGTGCTGGTCGGGACGAGCGCGGGCGCGCTCAACGTGGCCGCGCTCGCCGGGCTCGCCGGGTACGAGCCGGAGGATGCCGCGGCCGAGCTCGTCGCTCGCTGGGCGTCGGTGCGGACCTCGGAGGTGGTCGCGCTGCCGTCGTCGGCGCTGGAGGCGGGCATCGCCTACACCGGTGACCTGCTGGGTGTCCCCTCGGGGCTGCGCCGCGCGCTCGGGCTGCCTGCGCGGGTCACCCGGCTGCTCGACGCCGACCGGCTCCATCCGGTCGTCGAGCGGGTCGTGGACTGGGACCGGTTGCACCACGCGGTCGCCCACGGATCCGTCGACGCGGTCGGGGTCGCCTGCACCGACGCCGGGACCGGCGGCACGGTCGTGTTCGTCGAGCACGGCCCCGACGTCGCGCTGCCGCCGTACGACCCGGGCCGCGACATCCGCTACGTCGGCACCCGGCTGGGCCCGGACCATCTGCTCGCCTCGGCCGCGGTGCCCGTGCTGTTCGCACCGCGCCGGATCGACGGTCCGGGCGCGGGGTGGTACGTCGACGGCGGTGTCCGGCTCAACACGCCGCTGAAGCCCGCGCTGCGCCTGGGCGCGGACCGGATCGGGGTCGTCGCGACGACCCCGGCGACCCCCTCGCCGGACGCCGTGCCTCCCCCGGACCGGGTGCCCGACGCCTACGCGGTCGCCGCGCTCGCGCTGCGCATCGTGCTCGGCGCCGGTGTCACGGAGGACCTGCGCACGCTGCGCGCGGTCAACACGGAGATCGACCGCGGCGCCGACACCCGGCACTCGCGGGTCGGTACCTGGTTCGCGGGTCCTCCCGCCGATCGGGCCACCGAGCTCGCCGAGCTGGCCGCCGAGGTCCGCCGCCGCGAGTACGGCGGCCTGCGGGCGCTGCGCAACCCGTCGCTGCTGGTGCTGGAACGGCTGGTCGGCGGGGCCGTCCCGGACACCGACCTGACCCACGGCGCCGAGCTGCTCAGCTTCCTGTTCTTCGATCCCGCGTTCGCCGCGGCCGCCGCGGACCTCGGGGCCGCGCACGCCGCCCGGTCGGCCACCCCGGACACCGGGCACGCGGGCACCGGACACACGAGAACGGAGCGGACCGTCGCCGGGCAGGCCGACACCGCCCGGCGACGGCGGGCCCCCGCCGGGCCCTGAGCCGCCCGTGCGGCACCGCACCCGGCCGCACGGCCTGCTCCGGGCCGCCGCGCTCCTGCCGCGTCCGGTCGGATCAGCCCGTCTCGTCGTCGAGCCGGCCGTTGTTGTAGTCGTCGTAGGCCGCGAGGTCGAGGAAGCCGTGGCCGGAGTAGTTGAACAGGATGACCCGCTCCTCACCGGTCTCCTTCGCGGCGAGAGCCTCGTCGATCGCCGCGGCGATCGCGTGACCGGTCTCCGGGGCCGGGATCTTCCCCTCGCTGCGGGCGAACTGGACGGCGGCCTCGAACACCTTGCCCTGCGGGTACGCCGCCGCCTCCATCCGGCCGTCCTTCACCAGGGACGACACCAGCGGCGAGGCGCCGTGATAGCGCAACCCACCGGCGTGGATCGACGGCGGGACGAAGTCGTGACCCAGGGTGTACATCGGCATCAGCGGGGTCAGGCCCGCGGTGTCGCCGAAGTCGTAGTCGTAGCGGCCCTGGGTGAGCGTCGGGCAGGACAGCGGTTCCACCGCCAGCAGCCGCACCCCCTCGTCCGGCACGAACGGGAAGGTGATGCCGCCCACGTTGGACCCGCCACCGCAGGAGCCGATGACGACGTCCGGGCGCGTCTCGCCGGCCAGCTCCAGCTGCTCGCGCGCCTCCAGGCCGACCACGGTCTGGTGCAGCAGGACATGGTTGAGGACTGAGCCGAGCGCGTAGTGCGTGTCGTCGCGGCCCACGCAGTCCCGCACGGCGTCCGAGATCGCGGCGCCCAGGGAGCCGGGGTGGTCCGGCTCGTCGACCGGGCTGGCCACGACCTCGCCGCCCCAGGTCTCGACGGCGATCCGCCGGTAGGGCTTCTGCCCGTACGACGCCCGGACCATGTAGACCTTCAGCTCCAGGTCGAACTGGGCGGCCGCGAACGCCAGCGACGTGCCCCACTGCCCGGCTCCGGTCTCGGTGGTGAGCCGGCGGATGCCGTCGCGGGCGTTGTAGAACGCCTGCGGTACAGCGGTGTTCGGCTTGTGGCTGCCGGCCGGGGAGACCGACTCGTCCTTGAAGTAGATCCGGGCCGGAGTGCCCAGTGCCTGCTCCAACCGGGTGGCCCGCTGCAACGGTGTCGGCCGCCACAGCCGCAGGATGTCGAGCACCTCACCCGGCACGTCGATCCACGGCTCGGCGCTGACCTCCTGCTCGATCAGCGCTGCCGGGAACAGCGGCGCCAGGTCGGCCGGGCCGACCGGCTCCCGGGTGCCCGGGTGCAACGGCGGCTGCAACGGGCTCGGCAGGTGCGGAACGACGTTGAACCAGGCCGAGGGGATCTGTTCCGGGGGCAGCGTCCAGCGGGTCATGACCTCGAAACCTATCCCGAACGTGCCTGGGGTCACGAGGGGGGCGGGCCGGTACGCCGGTCAGAGCTCGCGGGACGCCCGCAGGCGGCCGAGAGCCTCCTCGAGGATGGCCTCACCGTCGGCGTCGCTGCGCCGCTCCTTGACGTACGCCAGGTGGGTCTTGTACGGCTCGGTGCGCGGCGCAGCCGGCGGGTTCGCCGAGTCGCGTCCACCGGGCAGGCCGCAACGCGGGCAGTCCCAGGTCTCGGGGACCTCGGCGTCGGCGGCGAACCAGGTGTTGTTGACGTGCCCGTTCGCACAGTAGAAGGGGATCCGTTCGCGGGCGGCGGTCTCGCCGCGCTCGGACTCACCCATCGGACCGGCTCCCACACGGGTGCCGCGGATCGCGTTGCCGCCAGCCATCTCCCTCGTCCCCTCTACTCGCCCGCGGCGATCAGACGTTCGCCAGCATCAGGCCGTTGCCGACCACCGCGATCACCCAGATCAACCCTACGAAGATCGTGTAGCGAGCCATGTTGCGGTCGGCCGCGGCGGAGCCGGACAGGCTGGACTGGACGCCGCCGCCGAAGAGACTGGTCAGACCCCCGCCCTTGCTGCGCTGCAGCAGGACCAGCGCGATCAGCAGAAGGCTGGTCACGATGAGGATGATCTGCAGTGTCAGGATCACGCGCTTCCCAATCCTGGTCGCTCGCCGGAGTGGCCCAGGATACTCCGCGCGCTCCGGCACGCCTCCGGCCGGGGTGCCCCGGAACGCGTGGAGCCGTGGGCCCGCCTCCGGCGGCCACGGCTCCACGGTTCGCGGTCGGAGGTGCCTAGGGCAGCGGGCCGCCCGCGGCGATCGCGGAGAGCTTCGCGAACTCCTCGGCGTCGAGACTGGCGCCGCCGACGAGCGCGCCGTCCACGTCGGGCCGGCCGACGATCTCCCCCACGTTCGACGACTTCACCGAGCCGCCGTAGAGGATCCGTGCGGCCCGGGCCGGCTCGGCCCCGTACAGCTCGCCCAGCGTCGCCCGGAGCGCGGCACAGACCTCCTGGGCGTCCGACGCGCCGGCCACCCGGCCGGTCCCGATCGCCCAGACCGGCTCGTAGGCGAGGACGAGGCCGGCCGCCTGCTCCGCGGTGACCCCCTTCAGGGCACCGCGCAGCTGGTCGGTGCAGTGCTGCACGTGCTCGCCCGCCTCGCGGACGTCCAGGCCCTCGCCGACGCAGAGGATCGGGGTGATCCCGTGCCTGAGCGCCGCGAGCACCTTCGCGTTCACCACGGCGTCGTCCTCGCCGTGGATCTCCCGGCGCTCCGAGTGCCCCACCACCACGTAGCGGCAGCCGAGCTTCGCGAGCATCGCCCCGGACACGTCACCGGTGTAGGCGCCCGCGTCGTGCGGGGACAGGTCCTGCGCCCCGTGCACGATGCGCAGCTTGTCGCCGTCGATCAGGGTCTGGACGCTGCGGATGTCGGTGAACGGCGGAAGCACCACGACCTCGACCCTGTCGAGGTACCGGTCGGGCAGCGCGAAGGCGAGCTTCTGCACCACCGCGATGGCCTCGAGATGGTTGAGGTTCATCTTCCAGTTGCCCGCGATCAGCGGCCGCCGTGGCCCGCCGGCGGCACGGCCCTCGTCGCCGTCGCTCATCGGTCTCCCTCCAGCACCGCGACGCCCGGGAGGGTGGCGCCCTCCAGGAACTCGAGCGACGCACCTCCACCGGTGGAGATGTGCGAGAAGCCGTCCTCGGCGATGCCGAGCGCGCGCACCGCGGCCGCGGAGTCACCACCGCCGACCACCGAGAACGCCCCGGAATCAGCGATCGCCCGTGCCACGCCGCGGGTGCCCTCGGCGAACGGCGCCATCTCGAACACGCCCATCGGACCGTTCCAGAAGATCGTCTTCGCGGCACCGATCCGCTCCGCGAACGCGGCGACCGAGTCGGGCCCGATGTCGAGACCGAGCCAGCCCTCGGCGATCTCGCCGACCGGGACGGTCCGGGTGTTCGCGTCCGCGGCGAACGCGTCGGCGATCACGACGTCGGTCGGGAGGACGATCTTGCCGGACTCCAGCAGGGTCCGGCAGGTGTCGATCTGGTCGGCCTCGAGCAGGGACGCGCCGACGCCGTGGCCCTGCGCGGCCAGGAACGTGAAGCACATCCCGCCGCCCACCAGCAGCGCGTCCACCCTGGGCAGCAGGGCCTCGATCACGGCGAGCTTGTCCGACACCTTCGACCCGCCGAGCACCACCGCGTAGGGCCGCTGCGGGTCCCCGACCAGGGTGCGCAGCACCTCGACCTCGGAGAGCACGAGGCCGCCCGCGTAGGCATCGAGCCGCTGCGCGACGTCGTACACCGACGCCTGCTTGCGGTGCACCACCCCGAACCCGTCCGAGACGAACGCGGCGTCCTCCCCCACCAACGCGACGAGCTCGTCGGCGAACGCGGCACGCTCGGCGTCGTCCTTGGCGGTCTCCCGGGCGTCGAACCGGATGTTCTCCAGCAGGACGACGTCACCGGCGGCCATGTTCGGGAGCGGCTTGCCGAGCTCCACCAGCCGGACCGGGGCGCCGAGGAGCTCGCCGAGCCGGTCGGCGACCGGGGCCAGCGAGAGCTTCTCGTCCGGGCCGCCCTTCGGCCGGCCCAGATGCGCCGTCACGACGACCTGGGCCCCGGCCCCGGACAGCGTCGAGATGGTCGGCACCGAGGCACGGATGCGGCCGTCGTCGGTGATGTTCCGGTCGTCGTCGAGGGGAACGTTGAGATCGGAGCGGACCAGCACGGTCCGGCCCTGCACGCCGTCCCCCTCGTTCAGGAGGTCGTCGAGGGTCCTCACAGCTTCGACGCCACCAGCCCGGCGATGTCGACCAGACGGTTCGAGTAGCCCCACTCGTTGTCGTACCAGCCGACGATCTTGACCTGCTTGCCGATGACCTTGGTCAGCGGCGCGTCGTAGATGCACGAGTGCGGGTCGGTCACGATGTCCGAGGACACGATCGGGTCCTCGGAGAAGCGCAGGACGCCCTTCAGCGGGCCGTCGGCGGCCGCCTTCATCGCGGCGTTGATCTGGTCGACGGTGACCTCCTCGCGCACCTCGACGGTGAGGTCGGTGGCCGAGCCGGTGGGGATCGGCACCCGCAGCGCGTAACCGTCCAGCTTGCCCTTCAGGTGCGGCATGACCAGCGAGATCGCCTTCGCCGCGCCGGTCGAGGTGGGCACGATGTTCAGCGCGGCGGCGCGGGCACGACGCAGGTCCTTGTGCGGCCCGTCCTGCAGGTTCTGGTCGGCGGTGTAGGCGTGGATCGTGGTCATCAGACCCTGCTCGATCCCGGCCAGGTCGTCGAGCACCTTGGTCATCGGTGCCAGGCAGTTCGTGGTGCAGGACGCGTTGGACACGATGTTCTGCGAACCGTCGTAGTCGGCGTCGTTGACGCCCTTGACGATCGTGATGTCCTCGTCGGAGGCGGGCGCGGAGATCAGCACCTTCTTCGCGCCGGCGTCGAGGTGCTTCGAGGCGGCGTCCCGCTTGGTGAACAGCCCGGTCGACTCGACGACGACGTCGACGCCCAGGTCCTTCCACGGCAGCTGGGCCGGGTCCCGCTCGGCGAGCGCCTTGAATCCCTTGCCGTCGACCAGGATCTCGTCGCCGGAGGTGGTGACCTCGTAGGGCAGCCTGCCCAGGATCGAGTCGTACTTCAGCAGGTGGGCGAGCGTCGCGTTGTCGGTGATGTCGTTCACCGCGACGATCTCGATGTCCGTGGTGCCGGCGGCGCGCTGGGCGTCCACCGCCCGCCAGAAGTTCCGGCCGATGCGGCCGAAGCCGTTGACTCCTACGCGGACCGTCACAGTGCCTCCATGGGCTCGTCGTGCGCTGTCGTCTGGGTGTCCCAGCCCCCGGCACGCCGGGTCCCGGCGGCGGGGCAGCAGGTCGTCACGGCGCTCCACCCCAGTCGGGCGGGCGCCGCCCCCCGTGCTCGGCGACCACCCTATCGGCGGACCGCCCACCACGAACCCCGCGTACCCGGTGACCTGCGCCGCGATCCGCACCCGGACCCGATCGGGTGCGGATCACGGACGGCTCAGGCGATACGCAGCAGCTTCTTCCAGCCGGGCCGGGTGTCGGGGCGCGCGGCAGCGGCGCGCTCCTCGTCGGAGAAGCCCTCCACGGGCTCGTGCGGCGCCGCCGCCCTGGCCCGGGCCACGAACGAGGTCGCCGCGGCCAGCGCGGCGGTCACCCCCTCCCGGCCGGGGCCGGCGGTGATCGTCGCCGTCTCGGGGATGCCGAACCGGGCGGCGGCGGCCGGCTCACCGGAGCGCTGCTTGACCGCGACCGCCGCGGCCCCACCCGTGACGTCACCGGCGGCCGTCACGTCGGACTGCTGCGCCTCGGCCGGGACCCCGCCGGTGGTGACGTCCACCAGCACGAACTCCCAGGCGTAGGCGGACTGCTGGTGGGCGATCCGCTCGCGGACCGCGGTGGTGTCGCCGACCGCGCCCTCACCGACGAGCAGGACGACGACCCGGCCGGGACGATCGGCCTCGGGGCGGGCGGCGAGCTCCTCACCGACGGCGTCGAGCAGCCGGTGGGCGCCGGAGCGCAGGTCGGGCCCGTCGAGCGCGCGCAGCTTCGCGGGGAGCGCGGCGAGGGCCTCGTGTGCCGGGACCGGGACGGCGGGCGGGTGCGAGCCGTCGGCGAGGGAACGGGTGAGGTCGTTCCCGGTCGACAGCACGACCTCCGGCTCGTCGGGCCCGCTCTGGGCCTCGAGCAGGTCGGCGACTCCGGCGCGCAGCGCGGGGAGCAGCGGCCGCAGCATGCTGGATCGATCGAGATGAACGGCGAGAAGGGTGGAAGCCGGGTTCGTCACGGCGGCATCATGCCGGACCCCCCGCAGCGCTCCCGTGACGGGGTGTGATCACCGTCGTGGTGCACGGGACCGCGATCCGCGCGGCCGGACGCACCACGACGGCGATCATGGTCCACGTCCGCGAACGTCGACGTCGCGTTCCCCCTCCCCCGGGACGCGGATCACCGATCCTCCCGCCCGTGGACCTCGACGATCTCCTGCGCCGGCAGTCCGGGCTCGTGTCGCGCACGCAGGCCCGGGCGTGCGGGCTGTCGACCGACGCGCTCTGGCGCCGGGTCCGCGAACACGGGTGGTCGCGGGTACATCCCTCGGTGTTCCTCGCGGCAGGGCCATCCGCTGACCCCCTCCGGCCGGGTCCGTGCCGCGGTGCTGCATGCGGGCCCCGGCGCGACCGTGAGCGGGGCGACCGCGGCCGGGTGGCACCGCGACCTCGACCGGCTCACCACCGTCGTGGAGGTCACCGTCCCCCGCAGCTGCGGGGTACGCCCGCGGACCGGGGTGCGGATCCGGCGGCGCGACCTCGCGGCCCAGGACCGGGGGGTCGTCCGCGGCGTCGTGGTGACCTCCCGCGCGCTGACGCTGCTGGAGTTCGCGACCCGCCGCCCCGACGGTCCGACGCTGTTCGACCGGGCACTTCAGCGCTCGCTGACCCCGGAGATGTTCTACGACGCCTACTGCCGGATGGTCGGGCGGCCCGGGGCGCGGCGGGCGCGGGTGCTGCTCACCGCGGCCTCCGACGGCGCGGCGTCGGCGGCCGAACGGCTGCTCGTCGCGGCGCTGCGGGCCGCGGGCATCGGCGGGTGGGTGCTCGGCCTCCCCTGCGACCCGTGGACGATCGACCTCGGATTCCCCGCGGCGCGGCTCGCGGTCGAGGTGGACGGCTGGGCCTTCCACTCCGACGCCGAACGCTTCCGGCGGGACCGGCACAAGCAGAACGCGCTCGTCGCGGCCGGGTGGACGGTGCTGCGCTTCACCTGGCACGACCTGGACCGCACCCCGGACCGGGTGGTCCGGGAGATCCGCGAGATCATCGCGCGGCGTCGTCCATGATCGCCGTCGTGGTGCGCCCGGCCACGCGGATCGCGGCCCTGCGCACCACCACGGTGATCAGCCGCTCTCCTCCTCCAGCATCTCCGCGGTGACGGCCGACTCGGTGTCCGGGATGCCGAGCTCCGCGGCCTTCTTGTCGGCGGTCTGCAGCAGCCGGCGGATCCGGCCGGCGACCGCGTCCTTGGTCATCGGCGGATCGGCGAGCTGGCCCAGCTCCTCCAGCGAGGCCTGGGTGTGCTCGGCGCGCAACCGCCCCGCGGCGCGCAGGTGGTCCGGAACGTCGTCACCGAGGATCTCCAGCGCGCGCGACACCCGGGCCGCCGCCGCGACCGCGGCCCGCGCGGACCGGCGCAGATTGGCGTCGTCGAAGTTCGCGAGCCGGTTGGCGGTCGCCCGGACCTCGCGGCGCATCCGCCGCTCCTCCCAGGACAGCACGCTCTGGTGGGCACCCATCCGCGTGAGCAGCGCACCGATCGCGTCCCCGTCGCGGACGACGACCCGGTCCGCACCGCGCACCTCGCGGGCCTTCGCCGCCACACCCAACCGGCGCGCCGCACCGACCAGGGCCAGCGCCGCCTCCGGGCCGGGACAGGTCACCTCCAGCGCGGAGCTGCGCCCCGGCTCGGTCAGCGACCCGTGCGCCAGGAACGCCCCACGCCAGGCCGCCTCGGCGTCCGACAGGTCACCGGACACCACGGGAGGCGGGAGGCCCCGCACCGGGCGGCCCCGGTTGTCCAGCAGACCGGTCTGCCGGGCCAGCCCCTCACCGTCACGGATCACCCGGATCACGTAGCGGGCACCGCGGCGCAGACCACCCGCGGAGATCACGTGTGCGTCGGCGGTGTGCCCGTACAGCTCGTGGATCTCGCGCCGCAACCGGCGGGCGACCGAACCGGTGTCGACCTCGGCCTCGATCACCACGCGCCCGCCCACGATGTGCAGCCCACCGGCGAACCGCAACAGCGACGCCACCTCGGCACGCCGCGACGACTGCTTGGTGACGGTGAGCCGGCTCAGCTCGTCCTTCACCGTGGCGGTCATGGCCATTGCGGGCTCCTTCCGCGCTGCGGGCTGTGATGTTGTGACCCGCGCCGCGGGCTGTGCTGCCGTGCCTCGCGCTGCGGGCCGTGCTGCCGTGCCCCGTCCCGGCCGCTCTCCCCCACCGCCGGGACGGCGTCGCGGAACACGTCGAGCAGGGCGCCCGCGAGGGCGTCCGGATCGTGCCGCGGAGTGGCCGCCCGGACGTCGGCGACGTCGGCCAGCCACACCCGCCCACCCGGCACCAGCAGGTCGGAGGCGGCCGCGTGCAACCGCTCCGGGAGACTCACCGACCCGATGTCCGCCAGGACGGCGTGCGCCCGCAGTTCGGGCGCGTGACCGGACAGTACTTCAAGGTGCTGTTCGGGCGAGAAACCGGCGGTCTCCCCCGGCTCGGGGCTGAGATTGAGCAGCACGACCCGGGCGGCGGCGGTCTGCAACAGCGCGTCGCGCAGACCGGGGACCAGCAGGTGCGGCAGCACGCTGGTGAACCACGACCCGGGTCCGAGCAGCACCACGTCTGCGGCCAGCACCGCGCGGACGGCCTCGTCGCAGGCCGGCGGGTTCTCCGGGAGCAGCCAGACCCGCCGTACCCGGCCGGGGGTGGAGGCGACGGCCACCTGCCCGCGGATCAGGTGCGGCCCGTCGACACCGTCCAGCTCGACCTGGGCCTCGATGTCCAGCGGGACCCGGGCCATCGGCAGCACCCGACCGGCGCAGCCGAGCAGCCCGGCGACCGCGTCGAGGGCGCGGACCGGATCGCCGTCACGTTCGAGCAGCGCCGCCAGCAGCAGGTTCCCCACGGCGTGACCGGCCAGGGCGCCGGTCCCGCCGAAGCGGTGCTGGACCAGGCCCGACCAGAACCGGCCGCCCTCGTCGTCGGCGGCCAGCGCGGCGAGCGCCATCCGCAGGTCACCCGGCGGCAGCAGGCCGAGCTCGCGGCGCAGCCTGCCGGACGACCCGCCGTCGTCGGCGACCGTGACCACCGCGGTGACGTCGGTGACGGCCGGGCACCGGCGCAGTGCCGACAGCGTGGCGTGCAGGCCGTGCCCACCGCCCAGCGCCACCACGCGCAGACCCGGTGCTGCGCTCACTCGCGCCCCATGTCGCGGTGCTCGACGTTGACCTGGACACCGTCCCGGCCGGCCAACCGGCGGCCGATCTCCTCCGAGATCGCCACCGAGCGGTGCTTCCCACCGGTGCAGCCGACGGCGACCGTCAGGTAACGCTTGCCCTCCCGGCGGTACCCGGCACCGACCAGGTCCAGCAGCTCCAGGTAGCGCTGCACGAACTCCTCGGCGCCCTCCTGGGAGAGCACGTAGTCGCTGACCTCGCGGTCGCGCCCGGTGTGCTCGCGCAGCTCGGGGATCCAGTGCGGGTTGGGCAGGAACCGCACGTCGACGACGAGATCGGAGTCCAGCGGCAGGCCGTACTTGTAACCGAACGACAGCACCGTGATCCGGGTCGCGGCATGCGCGCCCTCGGCGGCGAACGAACCTTCGATGCGGGCGCGCAGGTCATGCACCGACAGCGTCGAGGTGTCGACGACGAGATCGGCGTCCTCGCGCAGCGGGCGCAGCACCTCCCGCTCGGCGTTGAGCCCGTCGGTGATCCGGCCGGACCCCTGCAACGGGTGCGAGCGCCGGTTCTGCTCGAACCGGCGGACCAGCACCGCGTCCGACGCCTCCAGGAACAACAGCTTCGGCCGGTAACCCCGGCTGTCCAGGTCCTTGATCACCGCACCGAGGTCGTCGGTGAAGGCCCGGGAACGCACGTCCATCACCACCGCGATCCGGGTGACCTCGCCACGGGCCCGTGAGCCCAGGTCGACCATCGTCGCGATCAGCTCCGGCGGGAGGTTGTCGACGACGAACCAGCCGAGGTCCTCCAGCACCTTCGCCGCCGTGCTGCGGCCCGCGCCGGACAGGCCGCTGACCACCGCCACCTCGATGCCCGGACCACCGTCCGGTGCCTGATCTCCCACGTCGGCCCCCGTCATCGGTGTTCCTCCCCCTCGGTCGTCGGGCCGGGCGCGCCACCACCGTGCAACGCCGACACCACGGTCTCCGCGGTGCGCCGCCCGAAACCCGGCACCCCGGCGATGTCCTCGACACCGGCGGCACGCAGCTTGCGCACCGATCCGAAGTGCTTCAACAGCGCCTGCTTGCGCGCCGGCCCGAGGCCGGGAACCCCGTCCAGCTCGGACGCGGTCATGCCCTGGGAACGACGCTGCCGGTGATAGGTGATGGCGAACCGGTGCGCCTCGTCACGGACCCGCTGGAGGAGGTACAACCCTTCACTCGTCCGGGACAGGATGACCGGGTCGTCGTCGTCCGGGAGCCACACCTCCTCGAGCCGCTTCGCGAGACCGCAGACCGCGACGTCGGTGATCCCGAGCGCGGCCAGCTCGGCGGCCGCCGCGTCGACCTGTGGCTTCCCGCCGTCGACGACGAGCAGGTTCGGCGGGTAGGCGAACTTCCGCGGCCGGCCGGTCTCCGGATCGATACCGGTGCGGACCACCTCACCCGGCGCGACCTCACCGGACCCGGCCGGCTCGGCGGTCTCGCCCGCGGTCTCGGCCAGGTAGCGGCGGAACCGGCGGCGGACGACCTCGGCGATGGCCGCGACGTCGCTGTGCTCGCCCGTCCCGCCCCCGGCCGCCCCCCGGCGCTGTGCGCCGTCCCGGATCTCGAACCGGCGGTACTCGGACTTGCGGGGCAGCCCGTCCTCGAAGACGACGAGCGACGCGACGACGTTCGTGCCCTGCACGTGGCTGACGTCCACGCACTCGATCCGCAGCGGCGCCTGGTCGAGCTCCAGGTTCTCCTGGATCTCCTGCAGCGCCGCCGACCGGGCGGTCAGGTCGCCCGCCCGGCGCAGCCGGTGCTGGGTGAACGCCTCCTTGGCGTTGCGGGCGACGGTCTCGGCGAGCGCCTTCTTGTCTCCCCGCTGCGGAACCCTCAGCTGCACCCGGGAACCGCGGAGCCCGGTCAGCCACCGCTCCAACGCACCGGACTCGGCGGGCAGCACCGGGACCAGGATCTCCCGGGGCACCGGCTGGGTGGCGTCGTCGGCGGACCCGGCGAGCGCGTGCTGCTCGCCGTAGAACTGCGACACGAACCGCTCGACGAGCTGCTCGGTGTCGGTCGGCTCGACCTTGTCGATCACCCAGCCCCGCTGGCCGCGGACCCGGCCGCCGCGCACGTGGAAGATCTGGACGGCGGCCTCCAGCTCGTCCTCGGCGAAGGCGACGACATCGGCGTCGGTCCCGTCGCCCAGCACCACCGCCTGCTTCTCCATGGCCCGGCGCAGCGCACCGAGATCGTCGCGCAATCGTGCGGCGCGCTCGAACTCCAGGTTCTCCGACGCCTCGGCCATGTCGCGTTCGAGCCGCCGCACCATCCGGTCGGTGCGGCCGGAGAGGAAGTCGGAGAAGCCCTCGACGATGTCGCGGTGCTCCTGCGCGGTGACCTTCCCGACGCACGGGGCCGAGCACTTGTCGATGTACCCGAGCAGGCAGGGTCTGCCGATCTGGCCGTGCCGCTTGAACACCCCGGCCGAGCAGGTCCGTGCCGGGAACACGCGCAGCAGCAGGTCGAGGGTCTCCCGGATCGCCCAGGCGTGCGCGTAGGGGCCGAAGTAGCGGACGCCCCGGCGCCGCGGGCCGCGGTAGACGTGCAACCGCGGGTACTCCTCGTGCATCGTCACGGCGAGCACCGGGTAGGTCTTGTCGTCGCGGTACCGGACGTTGAACCGCGGGTCGTACTCCTTGATCCAGTTGTACTCGAGCTGGAGTGCCTCGACCTCGGTACCGACGACCGTCCACTCGACCTTCGAGGCGGTCGTGACCATCTGCCGGGTGCGTGGGTGCAGTCCGGCCGGATCGGCGAAGTAGGAGTTCAACCGCTGCCGCAGGCTCTTGGCCTTGCCGACGTAGATCACCCGGCCACGTGGGTCCGAGAACCGGTAGACCCCTGGCGAGTCCGGGATGGTCCCGGTCGCCGGACGGTAGGTGCTCGGGTCGGCCATGGTGCCGTCCAGGATAGTTGCGACCCCCGACGGCCCGGGCCGCACCCGGCCCCCCGGGCACCCCTCGACGGGGTGTAGTGACGTGTCGGTGGCCGGTAATCGTCGGTCCTCTGCGGTACACCTCATGTCGAACACGAGTTCGATGCACCGGCCCCGAGGAGGAGCACCCGTGAGCACCACGCACGACACCCCCGCCACGCCCGGCCCGGAGCTGCAGGAGGCCCGGCTCGACCGGATCCGCAAGCTGCTGGCCAAGGCGGAGCGCGCGGGGACCGCCGCCGAGGCGCAGATCTACACCAACAAGGCGGTCGAGCTGATGGCGCGGCACGGTGTCGACGAGGCGGTGCTGGCCGACACCGGGCCACCGGGCCACGACCCGATCGGTGGCGTCCGCATCGCGGTCGACGACCCGTACAGCGCGGCGAAGGCCCGGCTGCTGGGCTGGACCGCCGCGGCGCTGCACTGCCGGTGGGTCATGCACGACTCGCGCAGCGGGAAGGTCGCTGCGGTCACGATCTTCGGTTTCGCCTCCGACCGGGAGCGGGTGGAGCTGCTCTACACCTCGTTGCTGCTGCAGGCGTCCACCCACGTGGCGCGGGTCCGACCGCCCGATCCGGGTGAGTCGGTCGCCGCGTACCGGCGTTCCTGGCTCTACGGCTTCGCCGCCCGTGTGCACGAGCGGCTGTGCGAGGCGCAGCGGGCCGCGGTGGGCGAGGCCGATGCCGCGGCCCGCGGGGCGAGGTCGGCCGAACTGGTGCTGGCCGACCGGGGCGACCGGGTGGCGCGGGCCTACGGCGAGGAGTTCCCTGACCTGCGCCGCGCCCGGGCCCCGCAGGTTTCCGGATCGGGCTTCCGGAGCGGGGCCGAGGCCGCGGACCGGGCCGATCTCGGCGGCACCCGGCTGGACGGGCCGCCGCCCCGGTCGCGGGCGCTCGGCCGCTGAGCGTCCGGGGCCGGTCCCGCGCCACCGGTCCTCGCGGGCCCCGGTCCGGCCTCGCGGAGCCGGTCTGCCGGCGGCTCCCACACGGCTCGGCAGCGCCCCTCGGAACTCGCGGAACCGGGCGGCGCCGTCAGCCTTCACGCGGCCAGGCAGCACC
Source organism: Pseudonocardia sp. NPDC049635 (assembly GCF_040659795.1). NCBI lineage: Bacteria > Bacillati > Actinomycetota > Actinomycetes > Pseudonocardiales > Pseudonocardiaceae > Pseudonocardia > Pseudonocardia sp. NPDC049635. The sequence continues at coordinate 89,834 of NZ_JBFAON010000001.1, read as the reverse complement.
GTCAGCCTTCGCGGGGCCCGGCAGCGCCGTCAGCTCTCGCGGGGCCCGGCGGCGCCAACGGCCCGGCGGTGCAGGTCGCGCAGGGTGCGGACACCGCGCACGGCGAGCCCGCGGTCGACGGCCTGGACCGCGAGGACCGGGTGGTACTCGTCGTCGGGCAGCTCCAACCGGGCGGAGGAGGCACCGTCCGGGAACGAGACGCCGTACACCTCCGACCACGGGAACCAGCGGGTCGTCAGGACGTTGCGGACCTCGACGCCGTGCGCGTCGGCGCGGACCCGGGGTCGCGCCATCAACAGCAGCCCGCCCGCCACGAACGCGCCGATCACCATCATCGAGGCCTGGTCGACCGGCCGGAAGATCACACCGGTGTCCTCGGACGGCATGAGGTAGGCGACGATCCCGAAGAAGATCATCACCCCGACCGCGCAGACCCAGGCGGTGATCAGGATCGCCCGCGGGCGGAGGGTGACGGCGTCCGGACCCGGGCCGGTCGGAGCCGGCGCCGCGGCACGCGGCTGATCCACAGCTGCCGCGGCACCCGGCTGAACCGCAGCCTCCGCGGCACGCGGCTGATCGGGAGCTTCGCCGGACCCGCGGCCCGGAGGCGGCTGCTCGGTCACGGAGGGTCCTTCCTGCCCGGCCCGATCGGGGCCGGGGCTCATGCGCTGGTCCCGGCGGTGCGCTGCGCCGAACCGGCCCGCAGCTCGCGCAGCACCAGCGCCGACTCCAGGGCCGCCACACAGGCCTCGGCGCCCTTGTCCTCCGGCGCGCCGGGGGCGCCCGAGCGGTCGACCGCCTGGGCGATGGTGTCGGTGGTGAGCACGCCGTTGCCGACCGGGGTCGACTCGTCCAGCGCCACCCGGGTGAGCCCGGCCGTGACCGCGTCGCAGACGTACTCGAAGTGCGGGGTGCCGCCACGGACGACCACACCCAGCGCGACCACCACGTCGTGGGATCGGGCCAGTTCCTGGGCCACCACCGGGAGCTCGACGGTGCCCGGCACCCGGACGACGGTCGGCTCCGCCCCGGCCTCCCGCGCCGTGGCGACGGCCCGCTCCAGCAGGGTGTCGACGATCTCGGCGTGCCACCGGGCGGCGACCACACCCACCCGCAGTCCGGTCGCGTCCAGCTGTGCGGCCCCGGTGGGCCTACCCTCACCGCTCATGGGTCGATTCTCGCCTCCCTCCCCGATCCGCGTCGGACCGGGTCCTCCCCCCGGGCCACCGCCGTCAGTGCCCGGGGTCGGCCAGTCCGCCCAGGTCGGGCAGGTCGTGCCCCATCCGGTCGCGCTTGGTCCGCAGGTAGCGCAGGTTCTGCGGGGTCGGGCGGACCGGCATCGCCTCGCGCCCGACGACCCGCAGGCCGTAACCCTCCAGGCCGGCCCGCTTGTCCGGGTTGTTGGTCAGCAACCGCATCGACACCACGCCCAGGTCGGCCAGGATCTGGGCACCGATGCCGTAGTCGCGTGCGTCGGCGGGCAACCCCATCGCCAGGTTCGCGTCGACCGTGTCCGCCCCGGCCTCCTGCAGCTGGTAGGCCTGCAGCTTGTGCAGCAGGCCGATCCCACGGCCCTCGTGCCCGCGCATGTAGAGCACCACACCGCGGCCCTCCCGGGCCACCGCCTCCAGCGCGGCGTCGAGCTGCGGGCCGCAGTCGCAGCGCAGCGAGCCCAGCACGTCCCCGGTGAGGCACTCCGAGTGCACCCGGACCAGCACGTTCTCGCCGTCGTCGGCGGGGGTGCCCACGTCACCCATCACCATCGCGATGTGCTCGACCCCGTCGAGCAGCGAGTCGTAGCCGTAGGCCAGGAAGTCGCCGTGCGCGGTGGGGATGCGGGCGGTCGCGACCCGCTCGATGTGCTTCTCGAACCGGCGCCGGTAGGCGATCAGGTCGGCGATCGTGATCAGCGTCAGGTCGTGGTCCGCGGCGAAGACCCCGAGCTCCTCGCCCCGGGCCATCTCGCCCTCGTACTTCTCGGACACGATCTCGCACAGCGCACCGGCCGGGGGCAGCCCGGCCATCCGGGCCAGGTCCACCGCGGCCTCGGTGTGGCCGGGCCTGCGCAGCACACCGCCCTCGCGGGCCTGCAGCGGCAGGACGTGCCCGGGCCGGACCAGCTCGGCGGCCTCGGTCGCCGGGTCGGCCAGCAACCGGATCGTGTGCGCCCGGTCCTGGGCCGAGATCCCGGTCGTCACGCCTTCCTTGGCGTCCACGGTGACCGTGTACGCGGTGCGGAAGGAGTCCCGGTTGGTGTGGTGCATCGGCGGCAGGTCGAGCCGCTCACAGGTCTCCTCGGTGATCGCCACGCACACGTAGCCCGAGGTGTAGCGGACGGTGAAGGCCAGCAGCTCGGGGGTGGCCCGGGACGCGGCGAAGATCAGGTCGCCCTCGTTCTCGCGGTCCTCGTCGTCCATCACGACGACGGCCTTGCCCTCGGCGATGTCGGCGATCGCCTTCTCGATCAGGGCGAACCGCTCGGCCCGCTCGGACGGCGTCATCGCGGTGTGCGGGTTGGCCGGCAGCTTGCCCGAGACGTTCCAGCCCGGGATGTTCGACGGCCCGTTCACCGCACGGCCCCTTCCGTTCCGGACCCGGGGCCCTGCAGGTACCCCGCGGTCATCCGTTCCACGTACTTCGCGATCACGTCGACCTCCAGGTTGACCGGGTCACCCGGGGTGCGTGCGCCGAGCGTGGTGTCGGCCAGCGTCGTCGGGATCAGCGCCACCCCGAACCCGTCCGGGTAGACGGCGGCCACGGTCAGCGACACGCCGTCGACCGCGATCGATCCCTTCTCCACCACGTACCGGGACAGCTCGGCGGGCAGCGAGAAGCGCAGCGCGTCACTGCGTTCACCCGGGTCGCGCGACACCAGCGTCCCGACGCCGTCGACGTGCCCCTGCACGATGTGCCCGTCCAACCGGCCGCCTGCCGGCACGGCACGTTCCAGGTTGACCCCGGACCCGGCGGCGACCGCACCCAGCGAGGTGCGCTCGATCGTCTCGGGAACCAGTTCCAGGGTGAGCGTCGGCCCCGGCTGCGTCCCGTCCGGGACGACGGCCGTGAGGCAGCAGCCGTTCACCGCGACCGACTCGCCGTGCCCGACCTCGGCGGCCAGCGCGGCGCGCACGGTCAGCACGACGACGTCGTCGTCCGTCCGGACGTCGACGATCTCGCCGACCTCCTCCACGATGCCGGTGAACATCCTCGTTGCCTCCTGCTACCCGACCGGTCCGGGGGCCGGTCGTGCGTCGATGACCACGTCACCGCCGGCGCGGCGGACCTCGTCCACCTGCAACCGCACGATGTCCGCGATCGTTCCCACACCCGCGGCGCCGAGCGCCTGGGGACCTTCACCGAGCAGGGCGGGGGCCAGGTGCACCAGCACCCGGTCCACGACTCCCGCGGCGACGAAGGCTCCCGCCAGTATCGGCCCACCTTCCAGAAGGACGTCGACGACATCCCGCATGGCGGGATCACTCAGCACCTCGGCCGGATCGCGGGTCCGCAGGTGCACGGTCGGGGCGGCACCGTCGGTGCGGAGCCGGGCCCCGGGTGGGATGTCCCGGCGCCCGACGACCACCCGCAGGGGCTGGACGTCGAACAGGGTGCCGTCCGGGTGGCGGGCGGTCAGTGCCGGGTCGTCGGCCAGGACGGTACCCGTACCGGCGACGATCGCATCCATCCTGCGGCGCAGGTCGTGCACCTCGGCGCGGGCCTGCGGGCCGGTGATCCAACGGCTGGTCCCGTCCGCGGCCGCGACCCGGCCGTCCAGGGTGGTGGCGACCTTCCACGTCACATGCGGTCGCCCGGTCCGCTGCCGGTGCAGCCACCCGCGCAACGGGCCCCGCACGACCTCGTCGGCGAGTGTGCCGAGCATCACCTCCACGCCGGCGTCCCGGAGCCGGTCCACGCCACCGGCGGCGACCGGGTTCGGGTCGGCGACCGCGGCGTGCACCCGGGCGATCCCGGCCGCGAGCAACGCGTCGACGCACGGTGGGGTGCGGCCGTGATGGTTGCACGGTTCGAGGGTGACGACGGCGGTCCCGCCGCGGGCGCGGGGACCCGCCTCGGCCAGGGCGGCGCGTTCGGCGTGCGGACCACCGGGCGGTGCGGTGGCGCCGACGCCGACGACGTTCCCGGCCGGGTCGAGGACCACGCAGCCCACGGCAGGATTGGGGCTGGTGCGACCGTGCACCAGATCGGACGCGGCCAGCGCACGGCGCATGGCCTCGGCGACGGCGGTCTCGTGCGGCGCGGTGCTCACCGGAGCGGCCCGGCTCAGCCGGCCCAGCGGTGCGGGTTGACGCGGCGGACCTGCTCGCGCAGGGCGGCGACGGCGCGACCCGGGTCATCGGCGCCGTAGACGGCCGAGCCCGCGACGAAGCAGTCGACGCCCGCCTCGGCGGCCTGCTCGATCGTGTCGGCATTGATCCCGCCGTCGATCTCGACCAGCAGCCGCAGGTGGCCGGTGTCGACGAGCCGGCGGGCGGTGCGCACCTTGTCGAGCACCTCGGGGATGAAGCTCTGCCCGCCGAATCCGGGCTCGACGCTCATCACCAGCAAGGTGTCGTAGTGCCGCAGCACCTCCAGGTAGGGCTCCAGCGGAGTGCCCGGCTTGATCGACAGCCCGGCGAGCGAGCCCGCCGCCCGCAGGTCCTTCGCGAGCATCACCGGATCGCGGGCCGCTTCGACGTGCACCGTCACGTTGCGCGCACCCGCCTCCGCGTAACCGGGTGCCCAGCGGTCCGGGTCCTCGATCATGAGGTGGCAGTCCAGCGGGATGCCGGTGGCCGCGCCGAGGCTCTGCACCACCGGCAGACCCAGCGTCAGGTTCGGCACGAAGTGCGCGTCCATCACGTCGACGTGCAACCAGTCTGCCCCCGGGTCGTCCCCGCGGGGCCCGACGGCCGCGGCCTCGTCGGCGAGCCGCGCGAAGTCCGCCGACAGGATGCTGGGCGCGATCATCGGGTGCACGCCCGCAGGCTATCCCTGCCCGCCACCACCTTCGGCACCCCCGTGCGAGGGAGGAATCACATCCGGCACGGGGGAGGCGGGACGATCAGCCGGCCGGGCGGCGCAGCAACGCGAGGAACATCGCGTCCGTGCCGTGGCGGTGCGGCCACAGCTGCACCGAGGGCCCCTCGCCCAGGTCCGGCATGCCCTCGGGCAGGACGGCCCGGGCGTCCAGCTGCTCGACCGGCCCCGCCGGGCCCGGCCGCCCCGCCCGCCCGACGATCCGCCCGACGACTCCCACGGTCTCCGACACGTGCGGTGAGCAGGTCACGTAGCCGACGACACCACCCGGCCGGACCAGCCGTAGCGCCGCGATCAGCAGCTCGCGCTGCAACCGGGTGAGTGCCGCGGTGTCCTCCGGGCGACGGCGCCAGCGGGCCTCCGGGCGGCGGCGCAGCGCGCCGAGCCCGGTGCACGGGGCGTCGACCAGGACCCGGTCGAACACGCCGTCGGGCAGCCCGGACTCCCGGCCGTCGGCGACGTGCACCGTCACCGGCAGCTCGGAGGTGATCTTCCGGACCAGGTCGGCGCGGCGTTCCGCGGACTCGACCGCGTCGAGGGTGCCGCCGAGCGCGGCGACCAGGCCGCCGAGCAGCGCGGCCTTTCCGCCGGGGCCCGCGCAGAGGTCCAGCCAGCGACCGGTGTCGTCGCCGACGAGCTCGGCCCGGGCGAGTGCCGCCGCCACCAGCTGGCTGCCCTCGTCCTGCACGACGGCGAGTCCCTCGGCGACGGCGTCGAGCTCGCCGATCTCACCGCTGCCGGGTTCGAGGTGCACCCCGTAGGGCGACCACGGCGCCTCGTCGCCGCCGGTCGCCAGCGCCAGCTCCTCCGCCGAGATCTCACCCGGCCGGGCCAGCAGGTGCACCCGCGGCCGTGCGTCGTCGGCGGCCAGCGCGGCGGTCAGCTCGTCGCCGGTGTCGCCAAGCGCGTCGGCGAAGGCCTGGGCGATCCAGCGCGGGTGCGCGTGCCGCAGGGCGGCCGCACCGACCGGGTCCGTGGCCGGATCCGGGGCGAGCCGGTCCAGCCAGGTCTGCTCGTCGTGCTCACCGATCCGGCGCAGGACCGCGTTCACGAACCCGGCCGACTGCGGGCCGTGCTCACCGCGGACCAGGTCGACGCAGGTGGAGACGGCGGCGTGGGCCGGGACCCGGGTGCGCAGCAGCTGGTAGGCACCCAGCCGCAGCGCGTCCAGCAACGGATGCTCGATCTTGGCCAGCGGCCGGTCGGTGCACTCGTCGATGATCGCGTCGAGCAATCCCTGGGCGCGCAGGGTGCCGTATCCCAGTTCGGTGGCGAGTGCGGCGTCGCGGTCGCGCAGCCCGTGCCGGCGCAGGATCCCCGGCAGCGCCAGGTTAGCGTAGGCGTCCCGCTCGCGTACCGCGGTCAGCAGGTCGTAGGCCGCCTGGCGGGGCGGGTCGCCCGCCGGGGGGCGGCCGGAGCCGTTGCGGCCACGCGGCGGGCCCGCGTTGCGCGGCCCGGCGGTGCGTTCGCGACGGCCGCCGGTGGCACGGTCGCGTCGCGGGTCGCGGCCGGTGTCACGATCGCGGCGCGGGGCGGAGCCGGAGTCACGATCGCGGCGCGGCCCGCCACCGGGGGCACCCTCACGACGCGGCCCGGCACCGGGTTCCCGATCGCGGCGCGGCCCGCCACCGGGGGCACCCTCACGACGCGGCCCGGCGCCGGTGCCCCGGTCGCGGCGGGGCCGGTCGTGAGCCCGGTCGCGGGACACGCGGCCCGAGCCCGGCCCGCCGCTGGACCAGCCGGATCCGGCGCGGTCGTCGCGGCGCGGCCGCTCGGCACGACCGGGCCGGTCGTCACCGCCGCGCCGGTCACCACGGCCGGGTCGGTCCTCGCCCGGTGAGGTTGCGGGGTCCTGCTCGCTCACGTCGTCTCCTCGGCGGTCGTCCCGCCTCGGCCGGAGGGATCCGGCCGTTCTCGCTCGTCGTCGGTGCCCGCCACCGCCTCGCTCGGCGTGCAGCGGGTCAGCTCAGGTGTTCGCCAGGCTCGATCCGGGCGCCCCGGGCCCAGTCCGGCGCCGCCATCAGGCGCTTGCCCTTCGGCTTCACCTCGCCCAGCTGGACCGGGACGGTGGCGGTGCCGACCAGCACCCGCCGGCGTTCCACGCGCAACTCGCCCGGGGCGAGCTCCAGCTCGCCGGTGCGCAACGGGCGGACCGGGCCGACGCCGAGCCGCTCCCCGCGGAACTCGTACCAGGCGCCCGGGTCCGGGGTCACCGACCGGATCAGCCGGTCGACCGCCGTGGCGGGCGCGTCGATCGGCACCCGGGCGTCGGCGGTGGTGACCTTCGGGGCGTAGGTGACGCCGTCCGCCGGCTGCGGCACGGCCGTGACGGTGCCGTCCTCGATGCCGTCGAGGGTGGCGGCGAGCAGCTTCGCCCCGGACTCCGCGAGCCGGCCCAGCAGCGTCCCGGCCGTATCGGTGGGCCCCACGGTCTCGGTGACGACGCCGAAGGTCGGGCCGGTGTCCATGCCCTCCTCCAGGCGGAAGGTGGTCGCGCCGGTCACGTCGTCGCCGTGCCGGATCGCGGCCTGCACGGGTGCCGCCCCGCGCCAGGCGGGCAGCAGCGAGAAGTGCAGGTTCACCCAGCCGTGGGTGGGCACGTCGAGCACGGGGCGCGGCAGCAGCGCCCCGTAGGCGACGACCGGCGCACAGTCCGGTGCCAGCTTGCGTAGCGCCTCGAGAAAGTCCGGCTCGGACGGACGGGCGGGGGTGAGCACCGGGACGCCTGCGGCATCGGCGAGCTCCCCCACGGGTGAGCGGGTCAACCTGCGTCCGCGACCGGACGGCGCGTCCGGGCGGGTCAGCACGGCGACCACCTCGTGCCGGGGTGAGTCCAGCAGCGCCCGCAGCGCCGGGACGGCCGGCGCCGGCGTGCCGGCGAACAGCAGTCTCATCGAGCCTTGCCGAACAGGGGGTGCGGGCTGACCCGCACGGTCGGTGCCGGTTCACCGAACCATTCGGCGGCGCGGATCTCGCGCATGGCCTGCTTGCGGGTCTCGGGATCGAGCCGGTCGATGAACAGCACGCCGTCGAGATGGTCGGTCTCGTGCTGGATGCAGCGGGCGAGCAGTTCGGAGCCCTCGACCACCTGCGGCTCGCCGTGCATGTTCCAGCCGCGGGCGACGACCCTCAGCTTGCGACGGCAGTCCCAGCCCAGGCCGGGGATGGACAGGCAGCCCTCCATGCCCACCTGGTCCTCGTCACCGACCGCCTCCCAGGTGGGATTGATCAGATGACCGGTGAATCCGTCGCAGTCGTAGACGAACACCCGCTTGCCGACGCCGATCTGCGGCGCGGCCAGGCCGGCACCACCCTCGTCGTGCATCGTGTCGGTGAGATCGGTGACCAGTGCGCGCAGCTCCGCGTCGAAATCCGTGACCTCGGTGGCACGGGTGCGGAGCACGGGGTCTCCGAACAGCCGGACGGGCTGGATGGGCACGGTTCTCCTCGCGGGCGGTCGTCGGGGGCGGGGAACCGATTGTGCCATTCCGTCGTGGCCGGGTTACTCGATCTCCCCCGGATCCATCCGCACCCGGACGGTGTCGGTCGCCTTGCGTGCCGTGCGCAGCGCCTGCGCCTCGTGCAGAGCTGCCGCGAGCCGGCGGCCGGCAGCACGGGGCACCCGCAGCAGTGCGCGCTCCCGGACGTCGTCCCGGTCCGCGCCCCGTCCCGGGCGCTCCGGGGGGTCGATCTCCACCGGCCCGAGCAGTTCGACGCCCTCGGGCGGGTCCCGGTCGGCGTCGAGCACGGCCTCGCAGATCTCGGCGACGGCGGCGGGCGGGCCCTCGACGGCGGCCATCCGCACCGCGGGCGGGAAACCGACCTCGGCGCGTTCGGCCAGCTCGGCCTCGGCGTGCCCGGCCGGGTCCCAGCGGACCAGTGCCTGCACGGTCGGGATCGCGGAGTCGGCGACGACCACGACCCGGCCGCCCTCGGTGTGCGGGACGACGCCCGCCGCGGCCGCGAACCAGCGGCGCAGCGTCTCCTCGGCGACCCGCAGGTCCGGGCGGGCCAGCATCATCTCGCCGTCCAGCAGCAGCGCCGCGCCGTAACCCCCCTCGGCGACCGGCTCGGCGCCGGGTGTCGCGACGACCAGTGCCGGGCCGGCCAGGAGGTCGTCGACGACCGCGGCCCCGCCGCCCGAGGTCCGCACCGTGACCCCGGGGAACGCCCGGCCCAGTTCCTCCGCCGTCCGGCCGGCTCCGACGACCCCGGCCCGCAGCCGGCGCGACGCGCAGTTCCCGCACCGGTAGCCGGGCTCGACCCGACCGCACCAGCGGCACGCCGGCAGCCCGGTGGCGGCGTCCGGGCTCCCGGCACCGGGGCGGGGCAGCCCGAGCGGTCCCGCACAGTGCCGGCAGCGGGCCGCCTCCCGGCAGGACGCGCACGCCAGGAACGGCAGGTAGCCCGCCCGGGGCACCTGGACCAGCACCGGACGCCCGGCGGTCAGTGCTGCGCGGGCCGCCTCGAACGCCACCCCGGGGACGCGCGCCGCGCGGGCGGCCGGGTCACGCACCAGCTGGGTGTCGGTCTCGCCGATCGCCGTGACCCGCGGTGCGCGGGCCCGCACGGTCGCCCGGTCGGCCTGCACGGCCGCCGCCCAGCCGGACTCGACCAGCAGCTGGGCCTCCGCGGTCCGGGTGAACCCGGCGACCAGCACGGCGGCGCCCTCGCGGTGCGCCCGCAACACCAGAACGTCTCTCACCTGCGGGTACGGGGCGCGCGGCTCGGAGTGCGAGTCGTCGCCGTCGTCCCAGACGGCGAGCAGCCCGAGCTCGTCGAGCGGGGCGAACGCGGCGGACCGCGTGCCGACGACCACCCGCACACTCCCCCGCCGCACCGCCAGCCACCGGCGGTACCGCTCGGCGGGCCCGAGGTCCGCGGTGAGCGCGACCACCGCGTCGTCGCCGAGCAGCGCGGCGCAGGCACCGTACAGCCGGTCGACGTCGCGCTGGTCGGGCACGACGAGCAGCGCGGACCGGCCGGCCGTCCGGGTCGCGGCGGCGGCCTCGGCGAGCCGCACCGCCCAGTGCTCCCCGGGCAGCGGCTGCCACACCGCGTGGGCGGCACGGCCACCCGCGAGGGCGTCGAGCAGCGCCGTACCGCGCCGGTAGGCCGACCACCCGGTGCGGCCGGGCGGGGACGGGTCGGGGACGGCGCGGCGGCGCGGAACCTCCGACTCGACCCGGGCGTGCCGGGCGGGGACGGCGAGGCGCAGCACGTCCGCCAGCACCCCGGCGTAGCGGTCGGCGACGGCGCGGGCCAGTCCGGCGACCTGCGGGGTCAGCACCGGTTCGGCGGAGACGACCTTGTCCACCCAGGCGAGGACGCCGTCGTGCCCGGAGGATCCGGCGCGTTCCAGCAGGTAACCGTCGACCATCCGGCCGGCGAACCGGACCCGGACCCGGACCCCGGGCCGGGCGACGTCGTCCAGATGCGTCGGCACCCGGTAGTCGAAGGGCCGGTCCAGGTGCGGCAGCGCGACGTCGACGACGATCCGGGCCACCGGCAGCGTCGCCGCCTCCTGCCACTCGCCGCGGTTGCGCGCAGGACGCCGGGCGCGCGCCCGCCCGGCGGGTCGTGCGGTCGCGGGAGTGCTCACGGCCAGGGTCTACCAGACGGCACCGACGCCCCGGGAGGACGGCACCGGTGGCGTCGCGGTGGCGGCCCCGGACACGACCGTGGCCGGGTCCGCACGGGGCGGCCCCGGCCACGGGCCGGTGCCGGTCGGTCAGGCCCCGACGGCCGACTTGAGCGCGTCGGCGCGGGAGGTGTCCTCCCACGGGAGCTCGACGTCGGTGCGGCCGAAGTGCCCGTACGCGGCGGTCGGGGTGTAGATCGGGCGCAGCAGCTTCAGGTCGCGGATGATCGCGGCCGGCCGCAGGTCGAAGACCTCCTCGATGGCCGCCTGGATCTTGACCGGGTCGACGTTCTCGGTGCCGAAGGTCTCGATGAACAGCCCGACCGGGGCGGCCTTGCCGATCGCGTAGGCGACCTGGACCTCGATCCGCCCGGCGAGCCCGGCGGCGACGGCGTTCTTGGCGACCCAGCGCATCGCGTAGGCGGCGGAGCGGTCGACCTTCGACGGGTCCTTGCCGGAGAAGGCACCGCCGCCGTGCCGGGCCATGCCGCCGTAGGTGTCGACGATGATCTTGCGGCCGGTCAGCCCGGCGTCACCCATCGGACCGCCCAGCACGAACCGCCCGGTCGGGTTGACCAGCAGTCGCGGCTCGGACGGGTCCCAGCCGAGCGCCTCGACCTCCGGGGTCACGACGTGGGTGAGGATGTCGGGGGCGAGCATGCCGTCGAGGTCGACGTCCGCGGCGTGCTGGGTGGAGAGCACCACGGTGTCGAGACGGGCCGGCTTGGCGCCCTCGTAGTCGATGGTGACCTGGGTCTTGCCGTCGGGGCGCAGGTAGGGCAGCGTGCCGTTCTTCCGGACCTCGGTCAGCCTGCGGGAGAGCCGGTGGGCCAGGGCGATCGGGAGCGGCATGAGCTCCGGGGTGTCCTCGCAGGCGTAGCCGAACATCAGGCCCTGGTCACCCGCGCCCTGCTTGGCGATCTCGTCCTCGGCGGACTCGACGCGCTTCTCGTAGGCGGTGTCGACACCCTGGGCGATGTCCGGCGACTGCGCGCCGATCGCGATGTTCACGCCGCAGGAGGCGCCGTCGAAGCCCTTGGCGGACGAGTCGTACCCGATCTCCAGGATGCGGTCCCGCACGAGTTGCGGGATCTCGACGTAGGCGTTGGTCGTGACCTCACCGGCGACGTGCACCTGCCCGGTGGTCACGAGGGTCTCGACGGCCACCCGGCTGCTCGGGTCTTGCGCGAGCATCGCGTCGAGGATCGTGTCGCTGATCGCGTCACAGATCTTGTCGGGGTGGCCCTCGGTGACCGACTCGCTCGTGAACAGACGGCGGCTCGTGTTCGACACGCGCAGTTTCTCCATCCCGTTGTGGTGCTGCTCTGGTGTTGCCGTGGTGCTGTCTACGTGACGGCGCGACGCGCTCGGCGGCCGCGCGCGCTCGGACGCTCCTGCCCTCGGAGCATCCGCCGGAGACCGACCCTAGTCCAGATCGGGCGACGGTACGGAGATCACGAGGCGCAACTGTGCACCCACCGTGACCACCGGCCGAGATTCAGCTACACAGGGTCGCCGGATGGGGTGATTGACGCTCCGCTCGCGAATCGCGCGCGCCCCCGCTCGTTGGTCGGGGCAGTACCCCCGCACACCGTGCGGACGGGCCACCGGACCAGACGAAACACGACTCCACGGCGGTGCTCCACCGTCGTCGGCACGGAGGATGTCCCACGATGAAGCCGAAATCCCGACGGATCGCCGCCGTCACCGCTGCCCTGGCGGTGGCAGGGGTCACCGCCACCGGTGTGATCGCAGGCACTGCTGCTGCCGCCGGCACCGGAACCTGCACGTCGAGCGTGAACGTGCGCTCGGAACCCGCCACCGACGCCCCGATCGTCGGGGTGTGCGAGCGCGGCAGCACCACCTCGGTGGGCGACACCCGTGAGGGCTTCGTGGAGCTGCCCGAGTACGGCGGCTGGGCGGTCGCCGAGTACGTGGCGACGACCGGCAGCGCCTCGCCCGGGACCGGGTCCGCCACGACTCCGGCGGACGGTGAGGACACCACCGCGCTCACCTCGGAGCGTTCCACCGCGCCGCGCCCCGAGGACCGGTCGCCGTCGACGAGCACGTCCGGCAGCCCGGAGGGCGCCTCCGAGCCGTCGACGACCGGCAGCGCGACCCCCTCGACGACCGGCACCACCGACACCACTGACAGCACTGACACCACTGACAGCTCCGACAGCAGCAGCACCGACAGCAGCAGCACGGACAGCAGCACCGACTCGGACACCGGCACCGGCAGCACTCCCACCGCCGACCCGTTCTTCGCCGACGACTGACAGCACCGACCACCGCTGTCCCCGGCCGCACACCCGGTAGCCGTACCGCACACCCGTTGCAGCAGGTGTGTGGCGCGGCTGCCGGGTGTGCGGCTCAGCTCAGGCGTGGGGAGACGGCGTCCCAGATCCGGGAGGCCAGCAGAGCCTTGGAACCCATCGGCAGCTCCTCCTCGCCGCCGTCGCGGGCGAGCAGCCAGCCGGCGTTGTCGGGTGTCTCGAACGCCTTGCCGTCGCCGACGGCGTTCACCACGAGCAGGTCGCAACCCTTGCGGGCGAGCTTGGCGCGGCCGTGGTGCAGGACGTCACCCTGCGCGTCACCGGTCTCCGCGGCGAACCCGACGACGACCTGACCCGGCCGGGGGCTGTCGTGCACCAGCCCGGCGAGGATGTCCGGGTTCTGCGCCAGCCGAAGCGGTGCGGGTTCGTCGGTGCCCCGCTTGATCTTGTCGGCCGCGGTGGCGACCGGCCGGAAGTCGGCGACCGCGGCGGCCATCACGACGGCGTCGGCGTCCGCGGCGGCGGCGCGGACGGCGGCCTCCATCGCCACCGCCGTACCGGCGTGGACGACGTCCACCGCGGCCGGCACGGCCAGGTCCGCGGTGTGCCCGGCGATCAGGGTGACCCGGGCACCACGCTGGGCGGCGACCCGCGCGAGCGCCCAGCCCTGCCGGCCCGACGAGCGGTTGCCCAGGTAGCGGACCGGGTCCAGGGCCTCACGGGTACCGCCCGCACTCACCACGACGTGTCTGCCCTCGAGGTCGCGGGGCAGCGCGTCGGGGCGCTCCAGCAGCAGCGTGGCCAGGTCGGCGATCTCGGCCGGGTCGGGCAACCGGCCCTTGCCGGTGTCCTTGCCGGTGAGCCGGCCGGCGGCGGGTTCCAGGACGACGGTGCCGCGGGACCGGAGCAGCGCGACGTTGTCGCGGGTCGCGGGGTGCTCCCACATCTCGGTGTGCATCGCGGGGGCGAGCACCACCGGACATCGCGCGGTGAGCAGCGCGGCGGTCAGCAGGTCGTCGGAGCGGCCGTGCGCGATCCGGGCCATCAGGTCGGCGGTGGCCGGGGCGACCAGGACGAGATCGGCGCGCTGCCCGAGCGCGACGTGCGGGACCTCGTGGACGTCACTGAACACGCCGGTCGCCACCGGGCGCCCGGAGAGTGCCTCGAAGGTGGCGGCGCCGACGAACCTCAGCGCGGACTCGGTGGGGATCACCCGCACCGCGTGACCGGACTCGGTCAGCCTGCGCAGCAGCTCGGCGCTCTTGTAGGCGGCGATCCCACCGGAGACGCCGAGCAGGACCTCGGGTGCCGACTCGGGCATCGGTGGGTGCTACTCGCCCTCGGTGTGCTCGAGCATGCCGGCCTGGATCTCACGCATCGCGATCGAGAGCGGCTTCTCACGGGGGCCCGGCTCGACGAGCGGGCCGACGTACTCCAGCAGGCCCTCGCCGAGCTGGGAGTAGTAGTCGTTGATCTGCCGGGCGCGCTTGGCCGCGTAGATGACCAGCGCGTACTTCGAGCTGACCTGACCGAGCAGGTCGTCGATCGGCGGGTAGGTGATGCCCTCGGGGGCGGTGGTGCCGGTAGGCGTGCTCACGTACTCACTCCAGAAGCGAAAAGGGCGGCCGGGGCCCGGATGTCTCAGGCCTGGGACACGTCTCCGACGGCGTCCCGGCCGACCGCCAATGCTACCAACCGGCCGATCACGGCCTGCAGGTCGTCGTTGACGACGACCTCGTCGAACTCGTCGCGGGCCGCCATCTCCTCGATCGCGGTCCGCAGTCGGCGCTCACGCTGCTCCGGGGTGTCGGTCCCGCGATCGGTCAGCCGGCGGGCCAGCTCCTCCATCGACGGCGGGGCGACGAACACGGTGAGCGCCTCCGGGAGGAGCGACTTCACCGCACGAGCGCCCTGCAGGTCGACCTCGACGAGAACCGGCCGGCCGTCCTCGAGCGCCTGTTCGACGGGCTCCCGCGGCGTGCCGGAGCGCTGCAGCCCCCCGTGCACCTCGGCCCATTCGAGGAGTTCGCCACGCTCGATCAGCGCGTCGAACCGCTCGCGGGTGACGAAGTGGTAGTCACGGCCGTCCACCTCACCCGGCCGCGGCGGCCTGGTCGTGGCGGACACGCTGAACAACAGCTCCGGCACCGCCTCGCGCAGTCCCGCGACCACGCGGCTCTTCCCCACACCGGAGGGACCGGCCAGCACGAGCAGCCGCCCGCGGGCCGGTCGCTCGGGCTGCTCGGAGCACGCGGCGGAGGGGGTTCCGGTCACGGGACGCGCCGATCAGCTCGGGTAGCGGTCGAGCAGGGCCTTGCGCTGACGGTCGCCGAGGCCGCGCAGCCGGCGGCTGGTCGCGATCTCCAGCTCCTCCATGATCTGCTGCGCGCGGACCTTGCCGACGTTCGGCAGGGCCTCGAGCAGCGCGGAGACCTTCATCTTGCCCAGGACCTCGTCGGTCTCGGCCTGCTTCAGCACCTCCTCGAGGGTGGTGCCGCCGCGCTTGAGACGCTCCTTCAGCTCTGCCCGGGCTCGGCGCGCGGCCGCAGCCTTCTCCAGCGCGGCGGCGCGCTGTTCCTCGGTCAGCTGGGGAAGGGCCACGGTGTTGCCTCCGTACTCTCCGTGTCGAACACGTCGTTCTCGTCGCCGCCGAAGCGGCAGCAGGGCGGTGGATCGCACCGACCCGTCCGGGGGACGTCCCCGGAGCCGCGATCGAACGTACCCACGACCTCCAGTAGGGCGTCAATGGGGGTCCCACCACTGCTTTCGCCGTCCACATGGTGATCAACGGCACGGCCGCCCGGCGACGGGCCGACTGCCGCCGGGCTCGCCCGGGCGGCGGGTCGGCGCAGCGTGTCCCCGCGCACGGGTCCGTGTCGACCGTCCGGCGCACCCCGCGGGCGGCCGGACGCCGGGTTCAGAGATCGAGCACGAGCCGGGCACCGACCGCCCGGGACACGCAGATCATCATCACCTCGCCGGCGGCGCGTTCGGACTCGTCGAGCACCTCGTCGCGGTGGTCGGGAACACCGTCGAGGACCGCCGTCTCGCAGGTCCCGCAGATCCCCTCCCGGCACGACGACGCCACGACCACGCCACCCCGCCGCCTCGACCGCGTCGAGGATCGACCGGCCGGGCGCGACCTGGACGGTCACGCCGGAGGCACGGCACTCGACCTCGAACGCCGTGTCGGTCCCTGTGTCGGTCCCCGCGTCAGGCGCGGTGTCGGGCGCGGAGTCGGCCCCGCCGGACGGCGCCGTCCTGCCGGAGGCGGCGAACCGCTCCACCCGCAGCGTGCCGGGCGGCCACGCACGGGACCGCTCGGCCATCACGTCCAGCAGCCCGGCCGGGCCGCAGCAGTACACCGAGGTGCCCGGTGGGATGTCCCCCACGATCCGGTCCAGGTCCAGCGGCCCCACCTCGTCCTGCGGGTGCAGCCGGACACGGTCGGCGTACCGCGCGAGTTCGGGCAGGAACGCCATGCTCGTGCGGCTGCGGCCGCCGTAGTGCAGGACCCACTCCGCGCCGGCCGCGTCGGCCGCGGCGAGCATCGGCAGGACAGGAGTGATCCCGATCCCGCCTGCGACGAACACGTAGCGGGCCGACGGGCGCAGCGCGAAGTGGTTGCGCGGCCCACGGACGACCAGCACATCCCCGGCGGAGAGCTCGTGCACCCGGCGGGAACCACCGCCCCCGTCGGGCCGGAGCAGCACGGCGATCCGCCAGTGCTCGCGGTCGGCGGGATCACCGCAGAGCGAGTACTGGCGGACCAGGCCGGGGCCGAGCTCGACGTCGATGTGCGCACCGGGTTCCCAGGCCGGGAGGACACCGCCTTCGGCCGGGAGCAACTCGACGCCGACGACGTCCGTGGCCAGCGTGTCGACCCGGCCGACCAGCACCGGCCGACCGGTCTGCTGGGCGGTGGACGGCCGGGGTGCGGCCTCCGCACCGGTCGCGCTCACCTGATGTCCGGACGCTCGTCCACCACCCGGCGGGCCTTGAAGGTGGTCTCCGGGAGCGTGCCCGGCTCCAGCAGCCGGACCGGGACCGAGATGTTGACCATCCGTCTGAGTACGGCCTCGGTCCGTCGCACCAGATCGGAGCGCCGCGACTCGACGACCCCGGCGGGCTGCCCGGTCTCGGCCGCGACCACGTCGTGCGACAGTTCGGCCTCCACGCTGATCTCGTCCAGCGCCCCGGGCCGGGTCACCCGGATGCGGAACTCCGGCCCCAGCTCGTCGATGGTGCGCAGACCGGTCTCGATCGCCGACGGGAAGATGTTCGCCCCGCGGATCACCAGCATGTCGTCGA
The DNA here is from genome assembly GCF_040659795.1 of Pseudonocardia sp. NPDC049635. NCBI lineage: Bacteria > Bacillati > Actinomycetota > Actinomycetes > Pseudonocardiales > Pseudonocardiaceae > Pseudonocardia > Pseudonocardia sp. NPDC049635. Next base: position 72,569 of record NZ_JBFAON010000001.1, on the reverse strand, counting down.
GCCTGCCCAGGACACCCTCCGGGAGCCGGGGGTAGGTCCGCCCGCAGGGGCACGGCGTGGTGTCGAGGTAGCTCTCGTCGCCGGGCGCGAACCGGATCATCGGCTGCGACTCGCGCCAGAGGTGGGTGTAGACCACGCTGCCGCGGTCGCCGGCCGGGCTGGCGGTGTGCGGGTCGTCGCCCGAGACGATCTCGGTGTACACCTCATCGGTGATCAGGTGGGTCCCGGTGCCCGCCGGGCAGCCGACGGTCGTCTGGAACGGGTACATCTCCGACGTCGAGCCGGCGTCCACCACGGTGGCGCCCCAGCCCTGTTCGATGATCCGGCGCGTCCCGGGCAGGGAGCCCCGGGCTCGCCGCCGACGAGCAGTGTGCGGACGGTGCTCCCGGCGAGGTCGATCCCCATCCGCTCGGCCACCGAGAGCAGGTGGATGGCGTAGGACGGGGTCGCGGTGAACACCGTCGAGCCGAGCCGGGTGATCAGCTCCAGGTGCTTCTCGGAGTCGGTGACCCCGAGCGGGGAAGACCGTCGCGCCGATCTCCAGCCCCTGGAGCACGCCCCAGCCGCCGAAGAACAGGCCGAACGGGAACCCGACCTGGGCCAGGTCGTCGGGCCGGATCCCGGCGCACCACTGGGCCATCGCGTGCACGTCCGCGGCGCGCTCCCAGTCACCCTCGGAGACCGCGTAGAGCGTCGGCACACCCGAGGTGCCGGACGACCCGTGGATACGGGCGATCCCGCGACGTCCGTCGGGCGTGGAGAAGTCACGGGTGTAGCTGCCGAACGGCGGATGCTCGGCCTGGTCGGCGACCAGCATCTTCTTGGTGATCACGGGGACCTTCGCGGTGAAGTCCGCGAGGGTGCGGACCTGGTCCGGGTGGAACCCGTGCGCGTCGTAGTGCCGCCGGTAGAACGGCAGCTCGGAGTAGACGTAGCGCAGCTGGTGGCGGATCCGGTCGAGGATCAGCGCGGCCGAGGACGACGATCCGCACCGGGCCGCCGAACTGATGCAGGTCAACCTGCTCGGTGCGCTCTCCATGTGCCGCTACGCGGGGCGCGTGATGATCGACGGTGGCCGCGGGGGCGCGATCGTCAACATCGCCTCGGCGCTCGGCCTGACCGCCGGCACGGTCCCGCAGGCGGCCTACTCGGCGTCGAAGGCGGGATTGCTCGGGCTCACCCGCGACCTGGCCCAGCAGTGGACCGGACGGCACGGCATCCGGGTCAACGCGCTCGCCCCGGGTTACGTCCGCACCGAGCTCACCACCCCGTTGCTCGACCGCCCGGCCGCCGCAGCCGCGGCGACGGCCCGGATCCCGATGGGCCGGATCGGGACGCTCGACGAGATCAGCGGCCCGCTGCTGCTGCTGGCCTCCCCCGCCGGGTCGTACCTGACCGGCACCACCCTGTCCGTCGACGGCGGCTGGACCATGCACTGAACCAACCGGCACCGGGTCGACACCGAACGTGCACCGTGTACCCGAGCCCGACCGCGCACCGACCGGAGGAACCGATGCCCCGCCCCAGCCGCTTCCCGGAGCTCGTCGAGGCCGCCGGAGCGGAGTTCCGGGAGCACGGGTACGACAACGCCACGCTGGAGGGCATCAGCGCGCGCCTCGGGATCCTCAAGGGCAGCGTCTACAACTACGTCGCGAGCAAGGAGGAGTTGCTCCTCGCGGTGGTCGAGGGACCGGCCGAGGCGTTGCTCGCCCAGGTGGACGCGCTGCTCGCGGACTCGTCCAGCGGGGTCGCGGTGCGGTTGCGCGAACTCGTCCGGATCCAGGTCAGGGTGTTCGCCGACCACTACCCCGCCGCCTTCGTCTACCTGCAGCGCGTCGGGCGGGCCCGCACCCCCGCGTTCGCCCGCTTCGACGAGATGGACCGCCACTACCTCGCGGCGGTGGAGTCGTTGCTGGCCGAGGGGGCCCGGACCGGGGAACTCTCACTGCCCACCGACCCGCGGATCGCGGCCCGGGCGGTGATCGGGATGCTCGACTGGATGCAGCACTGGTTCACCCCGCGCGGCGCCGCCGAGGACGCCGCGCTCGCCGACGAGCTCACCGCGCTGATCCTCGGTGGCCTGCTGGCCGGTGGCGGGGTGCACGGACTCACCCGGTCGGTGCCCGCCGCGCCGCGGAGCCCCGGGGCGGGCGCGCCGGGCTGAGCGCCCCGCCCCGGTGCGGAAGTCAGCCTGCGGCGCCGGCGGCCAGTCCGGCGAGCTCCTCGGAGAGCGCACGGGCGGCCTCACGCAGCGCTGCGGGCCGCGGCCCGGCCCGCAGCAGCGACCGGGCGGCGGCCGGGAGCACCGGCCCGGCGGTCCCGGCGAACCGCTCGACGATCTCGGCCGGGGTGGCCCCCTGGGCGCCGAGGCCCGGCACCAGGACCGCGCCGTGCAGGGCGGACAGGTCGAGCCCGTGGTCGTGCGTCGCGCCGACGACCACGCCCACGTCGCCGCAGTCCGTCCCGGCGTTGCGGGCCGCCGCACCGTCCACCATGGACTGCGCGACGGAGCGGCCGCCGTCGGTGACCGCGAGCTGGACCGACCCGCCCTCCGGGTTGGAGGTGCGGGCCAGCACGAACACCCCGCGCCCGGCGCCCGCTGCCGCCCGCAGCGCGGGCTCGAGCGAACCGAAACCGAGATAGGGCGACAGGGTCAGTGCGTCGGCGCCGAGCGGGGCACCGACCCGGAGGTAGGCGTCCGCGTAACCGTCCATCGTGGATCCGATGTCACCGCGCTTGGCGTCCAGCAGGGTCAGCGTCGGGGTCGACGCGAACCCGGCCAGCAGCCGCTCCAGCACCGCGACCCCGGCGGCACCGTGCCGCTCGAAGAACGCCGCCTGCGGCTTCACCACCGCCACCGCGCCGGCGAACCCGTCCAGGCAGCGATCGGCGAACCCGGCCAGCCCGTCGGCGTCGTCGGCGAGCCCCCAGGCCTCCAGCAGCGCCGGGTGCGGGTCCACCCCGGCGCAGAGCGGCCCCAGCCGGTCGACGGCCTCGACCAACCGGGCGCCGAACGCGAGGGCGCTCATGTAGCCGAGACAGGGGCGTCGGTCCCGCCGGGGGCCCCGGCCTCGACCGCGGCCCGCAGCGATGCGTGCGCCTGCTGCAGCGAGCGCACCCCGAGCCCGCCCGAGGCGAGCGCCTCGATGCCCTGCACCGCGGCCGCGGCGCCCTGCACCGTGGTGATGCACGGGACGCCCCGGGACACCGCGGCAGCGCGGATCTCGTAGCCGTCCACCCGGGGACCGGAGTTCCCGACCGGGGTGTTGACGATCAGGTCGACCTCGCCGGCCAGGATCGTGTCCACGATCGTCGGGTTGTCCGGGGTCGACCCGGACGAGTGCTTGCGCACGACCGTCACTTCGATCCCGTTGCGGCGCAACATCTCCGCCGTCCCGTCGGTGGCCAGCACCTCGAATCCCATGTCGGCGAGCCTGCGGACCGGAAAGACCATCGCGCGCTTGTCCCGATCGGCGATCGAGACGAACACGGTGCCCGCGACGGGCAGCGGCCCGTAGGCCGCGGCCTGCGACTTGGCGAACGCCGGACCGAACGCGGCGTCGAAGCCCATCACCTCACCGGTCGACTTCATCTCCGGGCCGAGCAGCGGGTCGACCCCCTGACCGGCGGTGTTGCGGAACCGGTTGAACGGCAGCACCGCCTCCTTCACCGCGACCGGCGAGTCGGCGGGCAGCGCGCCGCCGTCCCCGGTGGCGGGCAACAGGCCCTCGCCGCGCAGCTCGGCGATCGTGGCGCCCAGCATGATCCGGGCCGCCGCCTTGGCCAGCGGCACCGACGTCGCCTTCGACACGAACGGCACCGTCCGCGACGCCCGCGGGTTCGCCTCCAGCACGTAGAGCACGTCGCCGTGCAGCGCGTACTGCACGTTCAACAGCCCGCGCACGCCGACACCGTGCGCGATCGCCGTCGTCGCCTCCCGCACCTTGGCCAGCACGGAGCTGCCGAGGGTGATCGGCGGCAGCGTGCAGGAGGAGTCACCGGAGTGCACACCGGCCTCCTCGATGTGCTCCATCACGCCGCCGAGATAGACCTCCTCGCCGTCGCAGAGCGCGTCGACGTCGATCTCGATGGCGTCGTCGAGGAACCGGTCGACCAGCACCGGCCGGTCCGGCGAGATCGTGGTGGCGCGGGCGATGTACCCGGCCAGCGTCGCGTCGTCGTAGACGATCTCCATGCCACGCCCGCCCAGCACGTAGGAGGGCCGCACCAGGACCGGGTAGCCGATCCGGGCGGCGATCTCGCGGGCACCCTCGAAGCTGGTGGCCATGCCGAACTCGGGTGCCGGCAGGCCCGCCCTGCGGAGCACCTCGCCGAAGGCCCCGCGGTCCTCGGCGAGGTCGATCGCGGCCGCGGACGTGCCCACGACCGGCACCCCCGCCTCGGTGAGCCGCTGCGCCAGGCCGAGCGGGGTCTGCCCGCCGAGCTGCACGATCACCCCGGCGACGGTGCCGGACTGCTGCTCGGCGTGCACGACCTCCAGCACGTCCTCGAAGGTCAGCGGCTCGAAGTACAACCGGTCCGCGGTGTCGTAGTCGGTGGACACCGTCTCCGGGTTGCAGTTGACCATCACGGTCTCGAACCCGGCCTCGCGCAGCGCCATCACGGCGTGCACGCAGGAGTAGTCGAACTCGATGCCCTGCCCGATCCGGTTCGGCCCGGACCCGAGGATCAGCACCTTCGGCTTCTCGGTCTGCGGGGCGATCTCCGACTCGGCCGCCGGGTCCGTCTCGTAGGCCGAGTAGTGGTACGGCGTCTTCGCGGCGAACTCGGCGGCGCAGGTGTCGACCGTCTTGTAGACGGGCCGGATGCCGAGCCGGTGCCGCAGCGAGCGCACCCCGTCCTCGCCGGCGAACTCCGGCCGGACGGCGGCCAGCTGGCGATCGGACAGGCCGTAGCGCTTCGCCCGGCGCAGCAGGTCGGCGTCGAGCACCGGGGCCGCCTCGATCTCCGCGCGCAGCTCCCCCAGCAGGGCGATCTGGTCGACGAACCACGGATCGATACCGGAGGTCTTGGCGACGTCGGCGACGCTGCGGCCGGACCGCAGGGCCCGCTCGACCTCGTAGATGCGGCCGTCGACCGGGGTGGCGAACTCCGGCTCGCCGTCGGGGTCGGGGGCGGTCCAGAAACCGGCCCTGGCCCGCTCCATCGACCGCATCGCCTTGCCCAGCGCCTCCGGGAACGAACGGCCCAGCGACATCGCCTCGCCGACGGACTTCATCGTCGTGGTCAGCTCGGGGTCGGCGCCCGGGAACTTTTCGAACGCGAACCGCGGGATCTTGACCGCGACGTAGTCCAGCGCCGGCTCGAACGCGGCGATGGTCTCACCGGTGATGTCGTTGCGGATCTCGTCGAGGGTGTAGCCGACGGCCAGCCGGGCCGCGATCTTGGCGATCGGGAAGCCGGTGGCCTTCGACGCGAGCGCGCTCGACCGGGAGACCCGCGGATTCATCTCGATCACGACCAGGCGGCCGGTCTCCGGGTGCACCGCGAACTGGATGTTGCAGCCGCCGGTGTCGACGCCGACCGCGCGGAGCACCGCGATGCCCACGTCGCGCATGTGCTGGTACTCGCGGTCGGTCAGGGTCATCGCCGGGGCGACGGTGATCGAGTCACCGGTGTGCACGCCCATCGGGTCGAGGTTCTCGATGGAGCAGACGACGACCACGTTGTCGTGGCGGTCGCGCATCAGCTCCAGCTCGTACTCCTTCCAGCCGAGCACCGACTCCTCGATGAGGACCTCGGTGACCGGGGAGGCGTCCAGCCCGGAGCCGGCGAGGCGTTCCAGCTCCTCGGCCGAGTGCGCCATGCCCGAGCCGAGTCCGCCCATGGTGAACGAGGGCCGGATCACCACCGGCAACCCCAGCTCGGCCGCTGCCTCGCGGACCTCGTCCATCGAGTGGCAGACCCGCGAGCGCGGGACGTCGCCGCCGACCTCGGTGACGATGTCCTTGAACTTCAGCCGGTCCTCGCCGCGCTGGATGGCCTCGACGTCGGCACCGATCAGCTCGACGCCGTAGCGCTCCAGGACGCCGTTGTCGTGCAGGGCGATCGCGGTGTTCAGCGCGGTCTGCCCGCCGAGGGTGGCCAGGATCGCCGTGACCGGCGTACCCGCGGCCTGCTCGGCGGCGATGACCTTCTCGACGAACTCCGGGGTGATCGGCTCGACGTAGGTCGCATCCGCGAACTCCGGGTCGGTCATGATCGTCGCCGGGTTCGAGTTGACCAGCGAGACGCGGATCCCCTCGGCCTGCAGCACCCGGCACGCCTGGGTCCCCGAGTAGTCGAACTCGCAGGCCTGGCCGATGACGATCGGCCCGGAGCCGATCACCATCACGTGGTCGATGTCGTCGCGGCGGGGCATCAGTTCTCCTCCTGCCGGGCCTGCTCGGCGTCGGCGCTTCCGGCCGGGGGTGGCGGCCAGGGACGGTCGTCGACCGGGCCGGACCGGCCGGTCACCGGGTCGGCGTGGTGTGCGGGCTCGTCGGGTCCGGCCGGGACGTCCGATGCCCCGCCCTCACGGCGCAGCGCGTTCTCGACGTCGGAGAACGGCGCCGTCAGCGGGTCAGGTGTGCCGGGGCCCGGCACCGTGGGCAGCCTGCTGGTCGGCGGCTCGGCCGCCGGGGTGCCCGCGGGCGGGGTCACCGGCAGCCGGGTGGTCGGCGCGGGCCCACCGGTGGGGCCCCCGGCCGGGCGCGGGCCCGGGCGGCCGGGGTCCAGGTCGACCGAGGGGCCCGCCGTCGCCGCCGGTGGTGCCGCCGGGGACGGCTGGGCGGTCGCTGCCGGTGCCTGCGCCCGCACAGCGTCCTGCGGTCCGCCGGCGGCTGCACTGCCGGTCGCCGGCTCGCTGCCGGCCCCCGGTCCCCCGCTGTTCCCCGGTTCGCCGGCGGTCGCCGGTCCGTCGCCGATCGCCGGGCCGCCACCGGTCACCGGGCCGCTGCCGGCGGGGCCGTCCGGGCCGTCCTCCGGCTCCGGGTACGGCGCCGGGACGGCACCCGCCGGGCGGCGCGCGGCCACGCCGGCGTAACCGGCCGGGTTGTCCGTCATGAGCTGGGCGAACCGGTCGAACAGGTTCGCCGCGTCGTGCGGGCCGGCCGCGGCCTCCGGGTGGTACTGCACGGAGAAGGCCGGGAAGTCGATCCCGGCCATGCCCTCCACGCAGCCGTCGTTCGGGCAGGTGTGGGTGATCACGGCCCGGCCGTAGGGGGTGTGGAACTCCTCGCCCGCCTCCCCCGCGACGGCGAAACCGTGGTTCTGCGAGGTGATCGCGACCCGCCCGGTGGCGTGCTCGACGACCGGGATGTTGATGCCGCGATGGCCGTAGCGCAGCTTGTAGGTGTCCCGGCCGAGCGCCCGGCCCAGGATCTGGTTGCCGAAGCAGATCCCGAACAGCGGGATCCGGCGCTCCAGGACCTGCCGGGTCAGCGCGACCGGGCCGTCGGCGGTGGCCGGGTCCCCGGGGCCGTTCGCGACGAAGAACCCGTCCGGGCGCAGCGACTCGATCTCCTCGATCGTGCTGGACGCGGGCAGCACGTGCACCTCGATGCCGCGGGCCGCCATCATCCGCGGGGTGTTGTACTTGATCCCGACGTCCAGGGCCGCGACGACGAACCGGCGCTCCCCCGCCGCCGGGACCACGTAGGGCTCGGCGGTGGTCACGGCACCGAACAGGTCGGCGCCCTCCATCTGCGGGCTCTGCCGCACCCGCTCGACGAGCTCGGGCTCACCGGCCAGCGCGGCACCGGAGAAGACCCCGGCCCGCATCGCGCCCCGCTCACGCAGGTGCCGCACCACGGCCCGAGTGTCGATGCCGGCGATCCCGACGACGCCCTGGGCGCGCAGGGCGTCCTCCAGCGAACCGGTGGCCCGCCAGTTCGACGGCCGCCGGGCCGGGTCGCGGACCACGTAACCGGCGACCTGGATGCGGGCCGACTCGTCGTCCTCGTCGTTCCAGCCGGTGTTGCCGATCTGCGGTGCGGTCTGCAGGACGATCTGGCGGTGGTACGACGGGTCGGTCAACGTCTCCTGATAGCCGGTCATCCCGGTGGTGAACACGGCCTCGCCGAGACTCTGCCCGGTCGCGCCGTAGGACTCGCCACGGAAGATCCGGCCGTCCTCAAGGACCAGCAGGGCCGTGCCGGCCCCGTCCCGCGTGCTCCGTGCGCTGCCCGTGCTCGTCATGCCTGAACCTTCCCGTCCCGCGCGGTGATCCGACCACGCAGGACCGTCGCGACCACCACGCCGGGCAGCCGCATTCCCTCGTACGGCGTGTTCGCCGCCTTGCTCGCCAGGTTCGCGCCGCGGACCGTCCAGGCCGCGTCCGGGTCGACGAGGGCGAACGTCGCCGGCTCGCCCACGTCGATCGGCCGGCCCTGGTCGGCGAGCCTGCCGATTTCGGCCGGGCGCTCGGAGAGCACCCGCGCGACGCCGTACCAGTCCAGCAACCCCGGCTCGACCATCGTCTCGATCAGCACCGACAGCGCCGTCTGCAGACCCAGCATGCCCGGCCTGGCCGCCTGCCACTCGGTGTCCTTGTACTGCGCGGCGTGCGGCGCGTGATCGGTGGCGACGACGTCGATCACGCCCTCGGCCAGCGCCTCCCGCATCGCCCGGGTGTCGTCCGCGGTGCGCAACGGCGGGTTGACCTTGTTCACCGGGTCGTAGCCGGTCAGCCGGCCGTCGGTGAGCAGCAGGTGGTGCGGGGTCACCTCGGCGGAGACCTGCACCCCCTGTGCCTTCGCCGCGCGCAGCACGTCGATGGTGCGGGCGGTCGAGATGTGGCAGACGTGCAGCCGGGCGCGGGCCTCACGGGCCAGCGCGCAGTCCCGGGCGACGATCGTCTCCTCCGCGGTCGCCGGCCAGCCGGCCAGGCCGAGCCGGGCCGCGACCGCGCCCTCGTGGGCCTGCGCACCCGCGGTGAGCCGGTGGTCCTCGGCGTGCTGGGCGATGACCGCGTCGAGCGCCGAGGCGTACTCCAGCGCGCGGCGCATGATCAGCGGGTCGTTCACGCAGCGGCCGTCGTCGGAGAACATCCGGACCGCGGCCCGCGAGTTCGCCATCGTGCCCAGCTCGGCGAGGCGCTCACCGCCGAGCCCGACGGTGACCGCACCGACCGGGTGCACGTCGACCAGGCCGATCTCGGCGCCGCGCCGCCACACGTGCTCGACGACGACGTCGGAGTCGGCGACCGGGTCGGTGTTCGGCATCGCGAACACCGCGGTGAACCCGCCCAGTGCCGCGGCGTGGCTGCCGGTCTCGATCGTCTCGGACTCCTCGCCGCCGGGCTCGCGCAGGTGCACGTGCAGGTCGACGAAGCCGGGCAGCAGGACCGCGCCGCCGGCGTCGAGCACCTCGACGCCCTCGGGCGCGTCCAGGCCGCTGCCGATGGCGGCGACGAGACCGTCGCTGACCAGCAGGTCGGTCGCCTCGCCGCCGTAGGGCCGGGCGTCGGTGATCAGAAGGTCGCTCATGTTCACTCCGGTGCTCCGGCGAGGAGGTGGTAGAGGACGGCCATCCGCACGTGCACACCGGTGCGCACCTGCTGCAGGACGGCGGAGTTGGGCGCATCGGCGACCGCCGGCGCGATCTCCATGCCACGCACCATGGGGCCCGGGTGCAGCACCACTGCGTGCTCGGCGAGCAGGGCGGCCCGGTCCTCGGAGAGGCCGTAGCCGACCGCGTACTCGCGGGCCGACGGGAAGAATCCGCCGTGCATCCGCTCGGCCTGGACCCGCAGCATCATCACCGCGTCGGCGGCGGGGAGCTCCGCGTCCAGGTGGTAGGAGACCCGGCAGGGCCACTGCTCGACCCCGGCCGGCAGGAGCGTCGGCGGCGCCACCAGCACCACCTCGGCCCCCAGGGTCGCCAGCAGCAGGACGTTGGAGCGGGCCACGCGCGAGTGCAGCACGTCGCCCACGATCGCGATCCGCCGCCCGGCGATCCCGCCGAGCCGGTCCCGCAGGGTGGCCGCGTCGAGCAGCGCCTGGGTGGGGTGCTCGTGCGTGCCGTCGCCGGCGTTCACGATCGCGGTCGGCATACCGGTCGCCTTCCGGGAGGGCGTATCGATGCGCGGTCCCGCCGTGTCCATCCAGTGCGCCAGCCGGTGCGCCGCACCGGAGGCCGGGTGTCGCACGACCACGCAGTCGGCCCCCATCGAGGACAGCGTCAACGCCGTGTCGCGCAGCGACTCGCCCTTCGACACCGACGAACCGGACGCCGACACGTTCACCGTGTCCGCGCTCATCCACTTGCCGGCGATCTCGAACGACACCCTGGTCCGGGTGGAGTTCTCGTAGAACATCGTGATCACCGTGCGACCGCGCAACGTCGGCAGCTTGCGGACCTCGCGGCCGAGCAGCGCCTGCCGCAACCGGTCCGCGGTGTCCAGCAGCGCCGTCGCCTCGCTGGCGTCGAGGTCGGCGACCGAGAGCAGGTGCCTCACGAGGACTCCCCCTGGGTGATCCAGACGCCGTCGCTCCCGTCGATCTCGGCGAGCGAGACCAGGATCTGCTCCGACCGGGAGGTCGGGACGTTCTTCCCGACGTAGTCCGCGCGGATCGGCAGCTCCCGGTGACCGCGGTCGACCAGGACGGCGAGCTGCACGATCCGCGGCCTGCCCTCGTCGCGCAGCGCGTCCAGCGCGGCACGGGTGGTCCGGCCGGACATCAGCACGTCGTCGACGAGCACGACGAGTTTGTCGTCCACCCCGCCCTCGGGGACGGCGGTGGACTCCAGCGCGCGGGCCGGCCCGCGGCGCAGGTCGTCGCGGTAGAGGGTGGCGTCGACCGACCCGACCGCCGGTGCGACACCGGCGAACTCGGTGATCGCCTCGGCCAGCCGGTGCGCCAGGTGAACACCACGGGTCGGCACGCCGAGCAGGACGAGATCGTCCGGGCTGTCGGGGCCGAAGGCGGTCTTCTCGATGATCTGGTGCGCGATGCGCGCGACGGTGCGGGCGACGTCGGCGGCGCTGAGCAGCTCCCGGGCGGGATCCTGCGCACCGACGTCCCCGCGGCGGTTCTGCGCCACGAGGTGTGCTCCTTCCCCGCCTCACCGGACGGGTCTTAAAGGACGGTCTTGCCGCACCCAACCTAGCAACCGCCCCTGCGGCCCCGCGGCCCGGCCGCAGCGCGTCACAGGGCGAGCCCGGCCACATCACGTCACCCGGTCGGGATCACGGTCCGGTGACGATCCGCAGTGGCCGGTACGGCTTGGCACGCGGGCCTCGGGATACCCGATTCTGCCCATGCGAACTGCCGGGAAATATGGTCCACCCGCGCCCCGGCACCCACCGCTACCGCTGACGAGGGACACGGACTGCCCCGTTCGTGTGGGAAACCGCTCGTCAACCCCCCGAGCAGGGGGTCGAACTTGACCGCGCCGGACCCGACCCGGAAGATTACTCTCCGTATCAAACAGGGAACGTGCAGCAGTGTCGTGGTGCGCGGGGCGGACGGTGGTCCGGCCGTGCCCGCGCGGCACCGGGCTCACCGCCCCGACCGGGGACCACCCACAGGGGCTACGGCGAGGACGGGTGGGCGCACCGCCGGTGACCGGCCCGTCCGAAGCCGGTACGCCACCGTCAGGAACGAGGGGATCGATGGGCGACTACGCCAAGGCGCTCGGGGGGAAGCTCCGGGCGATCAGACAACAGCAGGGGCTGTCGCTGCACGGTGTCGAGCAGAAGTCGGGCGGGCGCTGGAAGGCGGTCGTCGTGGGCTCCTACGAGCGCGGGGACCGAGCGGTCACCGTGCAGAAGCTGGCCGAGCTGGCCGACTTCTACGGCGTCCCGGTGGCCGAGCTGCTCCCCGAGGGCCGCATCCCGTCCGGGAGCGAGCCCGCCACGAAGATCGTGATCAACCTGGAGCGGCTGCAGCAGCTGCCGGCGGACAAGGTGGGCCCGCTGGCCCGCTACGCGGCGGCCATCCAGAGCCAGCGCGGCGACTACAACGGCAAGGTCCTCTCGATCCGCGCCGAGGACCTGCGCTCGCTGGCGATCATCTACGACATGTCGCCCGGTGAGCTGACCGACCAGCTCATCGAGTGGGGTGTGCTACCTCCCGAGGCCCGCCCGGGCAGCCAGGTGGGATGATCGGGTCCGCACCGGTCGCGCCCCAGGGGAAGGGTGGCGCGCCCGGTGTTCGGCCCGGCGGTGGCGGCCGGGGGTCTCAGCACAGTCCCTCGGCCGCCACCGACCGGTCGGCAGGCGACACAGCACAGAAGGCCCGCACCCGTCGCGGAGACGGTGCGGGCCTTCGCCGTGCCCGGACCTACAGCGTGGCGCGCAGGTGCTCGGCGATGTCGGAGATCTGGCCGAGCACACCGTTGACGTAACGCGGCGAGTCGTCGGTGGACAACGTCCTGGCCAGCTCGACCGCCTCGGTGATCGCCACCGGGTCGTCGACGTCGTCCACCCACAGCAGCTCGTAGACGCCGATCCGCAACAGCCCGCGGTCGACGGCCGGCATCCGGTCGACGCTCCAGCCCTCGGCGTGCTCGGCCAGCAGCTGGTCGATCCGCTCCAGGTGGGCGGCGACGCCCTCCACGAGCTTCCCGGCGTACTCCTGCACCGGCGGTGCGTCGTCGGTCTCCCGACGGGCGGTGAGCACCTCCAGCGGGGCCTCACCGCGCGCCTCGGCCTCGAAGAGGATGTCCAGTGCCCGCTTGCGGGCCTTGGTCCGAGCGCGCACCTCAGCTCACGCGGCCGAGGTAACGACCGTCCCGCGTGTCGACCTTCACCCGGGTGCCGGTCTCCAGGAACAGCGGCACCTGGATCTCGGCGCCGGTCTCCAGCGTGGCCGGCTTGGTGCCGCCGGTGGACCGGTCGCCCTGCAGGCCCGGGTCGGTGTGCGCGATGACCAGCTCCACCGAGGTGGGCAGCTCGACGAACAGCGGCTCGCCCTCGTGCAGCGACACCTGGGCGGTGGCGTTCTCCAGCAGGTACTTCGCGGCGTCGCCGACGGCCTTCTCCGAGATCGGGATCTGGTCGTAGGTGTCGCTGTCCATGAACACGAAGTCCGTGCCGTCGCGGTAGAGGAAGGTCATGTCGCGGCGGTCCACCGTCGCGGTGTCGACCTTGGTGCCGGCGTTGAAGGTCTTGTCGACGACCTTGCCGGACATCACGTTCTTCAGCGTGGTGCGCACGAACGCACCGCCCTTGCCGGGCTTGACGTGCTGGAACGCCGTCACGGTCCACAGCTGGCCCTCGAGGTTCAGCACCAGGCCGTTCTTCAGGTCGTTCGTCGTCGCCACGTGCGCGCTCTCCTGGATCGGGTGTCGGTTCTGACTGTCGGCACCGGGCGGCGCGTCACGCCGGGCATGCGGTGCGTCGGGCGCACCCTCGCTCCGGACGGTGCGTACCTGACGGACGAGGATACCGGCCGGAGCCACCTGCGAGGATGCCGGGTGGAGCACGCGGGGGGCGGCCGGTCAGCGGCGGTACGGCGAACGGGAGGGGCGCGATGACGATCCGGGTGGTGGTCGCGGACGACCAGGCGGTGGTCCGGGCCGGGTTGCGGACGGTGCTGGCCGCCGCACCGGACATCGAGGTCGTCGGGGAGGCGACCGACGGTGCCGCGGCGGCCGAGCTGGCGGAGTCGTTGCGCCCCGACGTCGTGCTGATGGACGTCCGGATGCCCGGGACGGACGGGATCGAGGGCACCCGGCGGATCCGGGCGCTGCGCGACCCGGGCATCCGGGTGCTGGTGGTCACCACGTTCGATCTGGACCGGCACGTCTACGACGCGTTGCGGGCCGGCGCCTCCGGCTTCGTCCTGAAGGACGTCGAGCCGGAGGACCTGCAGGTCGCGGTGCGGACCGTGCACGCGGGGCACGAGCTGTTCGCGCCGTCGGTGACGCGCCGGCTGGTCGGCTCGTTCGTGCCGGCGCCCGCGGAGCCCGACGCCGGGCCCGCCGGGACACTCACCGACCGGGAACGCGAGGTGCTCGCGCTCGTCGCCGCCGGCCTGTCCAACGCCGAGATCGCCGACCGGCTGGTGCTCGGCGGGACCACGGTGAAGACGCACGTGTCGAACCTGCTCGCCAAGCTGGGCCTGCGGGACCGGGTGCAGCTGGTGGTGTTCGCCTACGAGCACGGCCTGATCGGAAGCGGTGCCGGTGACACCGCCGGACCGGGCGACGCGGGAGGCGCGGGTGGCCCGGGCGGGCGCTGATCCGGCGCCGCTCCCCGGTTCCCTCGCCGGGGACCTGGCGTTGGCGGTGCTGGTGCTGTTGCTCGGTGTGCAGGAGATGATCTCGTTGTTCGCCGCGGGCAACCCGCTCGTCCGCGGTGTGCTGTCCGACCCGGTCGTCGCCGTCGTCGTGGGCTCGGTGCTCCTCGTGGCGCAGGCCGCTGCGGTGCTCGCGCGCCGCCGGCGGCCGCGCCGCGCCTACCTGCTGGCGGCCGCCCTCATGAGCGCCCACCTCGCCCTGGTCGGTGGGTTCGGTGTGTTCGGGTGGGGGATCCTCGCGTTCGCCGTCGCCCGCTCGCCCGGCAGCGCCGCCGGCCGGCTGGTCCTGCCGCTGCTGGGTGCACTGGTGGTCCCCGCCCTGCTCCGCAGCCGCGGACAACCGGACTCCCAGGGCATCGGCGAGCAGGTCGGGGCGGTCGTCGGGATGGGCCTCAGCGCGTCGGTGCTGGTGCTCATCGGCCTGGTCACCGGGCGGTGGACGCGGACGGCGGCCCGGCGGGCCGAGGAGGAGCGCCGCGAGACCGAGCGGATCCGGCGGGCCGCCGCGTTGGACGTCGAGCGGGCCCGGATCGCCGAGGAGATCGGCAGCGGGGTGCTGACCGGTCTGCACCGGGTCGTCGACGGGGCGGCCGCACTCGGCGGGGCCGGGTCGAGCGGCGCGGCCGGCGGACCGATCACCGACGAGGCGCTGCGGGCGCTGCACGGGCAGGCCCGGGCGGTGCTCGCCGCGATGCGCCGGGTGCTGGGCGTACTGCGTTCCCCGGGCTCCGGGGCCTCCGCGAACACCGGGACCACCCTGGGCAGCGGGGCCCCTGCGAGCCCTGCACCGACCCAGGTCTGCGCGAACACCGGGTCCGACGCGTCCGGGCGTCCGGCCGGGGCCCGGGTCCCACCGCTGCCGGACCGGGTCGGCCTGGTCACCCTGGGAGTGTTCCTCGTCCTCGCGGCCGCGTTCGCCGTCCTGCCCCGGCAACAGATCGGCAGCGACCAGGTCGATCTGGTCCAGGGTCTGCTGCAGCTGCCCCCCACCGACCCGCTCGCGGCGCTCGTGGTCGCCGTGCAGTTCGCTGCGATCGCCTGGTGGCGGACCGCCCCGGCCTCCGCTCTGCTGGTGTCGGGCGCCGGGTCGTTCGCGGCCGGTGGTCTGGGCGGGGCCAACCTGTTCGCCGAGACGGGTTGGGTCCTGCTCGTGTGGGGCGCCGCGACCAGGGCGCCGATGCTCCGCTCCGGCGTCGCCGTCCTGGTGTCGACCGCGGTGGTGGCCGCCGGTGGGACCCTGTTCGGCAGCTGGGAGCAGCTGGGTCCGCCGGCGACGACGTTGCTGTCGTTCCTCGCCGTCGTCCCGCTGTGGGCGGCGGGGGTGATGATCGGCAGGCACCGCCGGGTGACCGAGCGGCTGCGCGAGGAGCGCGCCGACGCCGACGCCCGCGATGCGGTCGGCCGGGAGCGGCTGCGGGTGGCCCGGGAGCTGCACGACGTCGTCGCCCACCACGTGTCCGCGATCGCGGTGCAGGCCGGAGCGGCCCGGATGGCGGCCGACCCGGCAGTGCGGGCCGAAGCGCTGGCGCACATCGCCGAGTCCGGACGCCGGATCGCGGAGGTGCTGCCGGAGCTGGCAGGCGCCACGCCGGACCCGCACGGGTTGACGCTCGACCCGGACGGCGTGGACCGGTTGCTGATCGCCTCCCGGAAGGCCGGTCTGCCGGTGCACGCCGAGGTCACCGGGACCCCGGTCGACCCGCCCGGAGACGCCGAACTGTTCGCCCAGCGGATCGTCACCGAGGCGCTCACCAATGTGCTCCGGCACGCAGGCGCGTCGCCCACCGTCGTGCGGATCGGGAACCACCCGTCGGAGGTGACGGTCGAGGTCACCGACGAAGGGCCGGTGCCGGGCCACCGCCCCGACGATGCCGGGTCCGGGCTGGGGCTGGTCGGCATGCACGAGCGGGTCGCGCTGCTGGGCGGCCGGCTCACCGCCGGCCCCTCCGCTGCCGGCGGTCCGGGTTGGACGGTGCGGGCCACGCTCCCCCGCGGCCCGCTCGTCCTCACGGACGAGACCGGGCCGATCACGATCTCGTCCGCTGCGCCGACGCGGGCCGACCCCGATGGCCCCTAGCGTCGGAGCCCACCGACACCGGTGGCGAGGGGGACCACGATGGCCGACGACACGACCAGACCGGCGGACGCCGCGACGACACTGCCGGGCACCGCATCGACACCGGCGGACGCCCCATCGACACCGGCGGACGCCACCGCGGAGACGCGACCGGACGCACCAGGTGCGCCGGTCGGTGCGGGCCCGCCCGGCCGCCCGTCGCTCGGTTGGACCGAACTGCTCACCGGTGCCGTGCTCTACCTGGGACTCAGTGTCGTCGCCGGCGCCGTCCTGTTCCTGACCGGCGGCGGCACGCCAGGGGCGGTGCTGGTTCTGGCGGTCACCGGTGGGTGCACGCTGCTGGCGGCGCTCGGCGCGCTCGCGCTGCGGGTGCGGTGGCTGCCCGCCATCGGGTTGCGCGGCACCACGATCGGCTGGCTGCTGGTGGCCGTCGCGGCGGGGCTGGTCGCCCGCGGGCTGGCCGCCCTGCTCGGTGCCGGGTACCAGCAGGTCACCGGGGACATGTCGAACCCGCAGGCGTTCCTCGGCGAGGCGCTCGACGGGGGCAGTGCCCTGGTGTTCACCGGGGTGATGCTGACCGGAGCGCTGCTCGTCCCGTTCGCCGAGGAGCTGTTGTTCCGCGGGATCGGCTACGGCGCGCTGCGCCGTTACGGGGTGTGGGTCGCGGTGCCCGCCAGCTCGGCGGTGTTCGCACTGGCGCACGGGATCAACGTGGTCCTGGTCATCGCGTTCCTGCTCGGTGTGGTCTGCGCGCTGCTCTACGAGCGGTCCCGGTCGGTGTGGCCCGCGGTCGTCGCGCACGTCGTGTTCAACGCCTCCGGCTTCGTGATCGCCGCGCTGTTCCTGGGCGGGGCCGGATCATGACCCTCGAGATCGACGCGCTGCACAAGCGCTACGGGCGGACCGTCGCGCTGGACGGGGTGAGTTTCGACGTGCGCCCCGGTGAGATCTTCGGCTTCGTCGGGTCCAACGGCGCCGGCAAGACGACGACCATGCGGATCGCGCTCGGTGTGCTGGCAGCCGACTCCGGGCAGGTCCGGCTCGCCGGCCGACCGGTGGACCTGCAGGTGCGCCGCACGATCGGGTACATGCCCGAGGAGCGTGGTCTGTACCCGAAGATGAAGGTGGGCGAGCAGCTCGCCTACCTGGCCGAGCTGCACGGTGTCGACCGGTCCGGTGCGCAGCGCGCCGCGGAGCACTGGGCCGGGCGCCTGGGCATCGCCGAGCGGCTGGGCAGCACGGTCGACGCGCTCAGCCTCGGCAACCAGCAGCGCGTCCAGCTCGCTGCCGCACTGGTCCACGACCCGGCGGTACTGGTCCTCGACGAGCCGTTCTCCGGGCTCGACCCGGTCG
Organism: Pseudonocardia sp. NPDC049635; assembly: GCF_040659795.1. NCBI lineage: Bacteria > Bacillati > Actinomycetota > Actinomycetes > Pseudonocardiales > Pseudonocardiaceae > Pseudonocardia > Pseudonocardia sp. NPDC049635. Next base: position 54,893 of record NZ_JBFAON010000001.1, on the reverse strand, counting down.
CGGTGGACGTCATGAGCGAGGTGCTCCGGGAGAAGGCCCGCACCGGGGTCCCGGTGCTGTTCTCCAGCCATCAGCTCGATCTGGTGCAGCGGCTCTGCGACCGGGTCGGAATCATCGTGGCCGGCCGGATGCGGACCGTCGGGACGGTCGGTGAGGTCCGCCGCAGCGGCGGGGTCCGGCTCGAGGTGCACGCCCCCGCCGCGCCACCCGGCTGGACCGACGGGTTGTCCGGGGTCCGGGTCGAACAGGTCCGCGACGGACGGACGACGCTGGTCCTCAACGACGGCGCGAACGATCAGGAGGTCCTCGCCGCGGCGCTGGCCACCGGGCCGGTCCACGGCTTCACCGTGCACACCCCGTCGCTGAGCGACCTGTACCGGGAGGTGGTCTCCTGATGGACGCCCCACCGCTCTCCGCCCGTCGCGCCGTGCTGCTGGTCGCGCGGCGCGAGTTCCGCGCCCAGGTGGTCAAGCGCAGCTTCGTGATCAGCAACGTGATCGTGCTGCTGGTGCTCGCCGCCGGGGTGGTCGGGTTCTCGATGTTCTCCGGCTCCGGGGAACCGGAGCGCTCCACCGTGGGTGTCGTCGGTGATGCGTCGCTGGGCGCCGCCGTCGAGGCCGCCGCCGACCGGGCGGGCACGCCGGTCGAGATCCGGCCGCTGGGCTCGGCCGACGAGGGCCGGGCGGCCGTCGAGGCCGGCGACCTCGACGTCGCGCTGGTCCCCGACGCCACCGGTGCCGCCGCGATCGTCGACTCCGAACTCCCGGCCGGGCTCGGCGGTGTCCTGGACGCCGTGCTCGCCGGGCAGGCCCGCGACGCCGCGTTGACCGGGCTGGGCGTCGATCCCGACGTCGTCGCCCAGCAGACCCCGCCCGCCGTGCTCACCGTCGATGCGCTGGACCCGCCCGATCCGGAGGCGGGCCAGCGGACGGCGCTGAGCGTCGCCGCGCTGTTCCTGCTGTTCGGCCAGATCCTCGGCTTCGGCACCTACGTGGCGATGGGCGTGGTCGAGGAGAAGTCCAGCCGGGTGGTGGAGCTGCTGCTCTCGACGATCCGGCCGCTGCACCTGCTCTGGGGCAAGATCCTCGGGATCGGCGCGGTGGGGCTGCTGCAGCTCGCGCTCTACGGCGTCGTCGGGCTGGCGGCCGGGCTCGGGACCGGCCTGCTGACGCTGACCGGGACCGCGGTCGGGGTGTTCGCGGGCGTGCTGGGCTGGTTCGTGCTCGGGTTCGCGTTCTACGCGGTCCTGTACGCGGCTGCCGGTTCGATGGTGTCCCGGCAGGAGGACGTGAACTCCACGACCACACCGCTGATGCTGAGCCTGTTCCTGCTGTACGGCGCCGCGTTCTACCACCTGAGCTCACCGGAGTCGCCACTGACGACGGTGCTGGCGTGGGTGCCGCCGTTCTCGGCGATCCTGATGCCGCTGCGGATCGCCGACGGTTCGGCGAGCACCGTCCAGATCGTCGTCACGGTGCTGCTCATGCTGGCCGCGACCGGGGTGCTGGGTTGGGTCGCCGCGCGGGTGTTCCACCGCTCGGTGCTGCGGACCGGGGCGCGGGTGCCGTGGCGGGAGGCGCTCGGGCGGGTCGGGTCCTGAACCCGCCCGGGCCACCGGCTCACCCGCAGAGCAGCTCGTCGGCGGTGGGCGCCTCCTCGACCGCCCCGTACTGCTGCATGAAGCCCATCTGCTCGTCGATCGCCGCCCGGTCCAGCTCGGAGGTGAACACCGGCAGCCGCATCCGCCCGGCGAGCTCCGGCGGGATCTGGGTGAAGGTCGGGATGACCGCCCGCACCGCGTCCGGGTCGTCCCGGGCGTGGTCGAGCGACCGCTCCATCGCCCGGGTGAACCGCTCGACGACCTCCGCCTCGCCCTGCACGAACTGCTTGCCGGCTCGCCGCGTAGGCACCGTTCGGGTACTCGGGAGCGAGGTTCGACTGGGGCGCGAACACGACCTCACCACCCTGGTCGAGCACGGTCGTCACGAACGGCTCCGCGGTGTAGGCCGCGGCGACCCGGCCGGCGGCGATCGCCGCCGGAACCTCGGGGAACGGCACCTCGATGAACTCGATCGAGGCCGGGTCGACGCCCTCCCGGTCGAGTGCGGCGCGGATCAGCACCTCGGCGACACCGCCGAGCGCGTTGATCCCGATCGGGCCGGCGGCGAGGTCCTGCGGGGAGCCGATGGTGTTGTCCGGTCCCGCCACCATGACCTGCCAGTCGTCCTCGGCCGTGGTGCCGGTGGCGTCGCTCGCGGTGAGCACGCACACCGGGACGCCCCGCCCGGCGGCGACGCCGGCCGAGATGTAGCCGACGAACCCGACGTCGTAGTCGCCGGACACCAGCCCGGTGACGATCTCGTTGCCGCCCTGCAGCACCGTCGGCTCGATCTCCAGGCCTTCCTCGGCGAAGAAGCCCTGCTCCATCCCGAGGTACATCCCGGCCGCGTTGGCGATGGGCAGGGTGCCGACCCGGACGGTCGTCGGGCCGTCTCCGTCGGCACCGCCGCTGTCACCCCCACCACAGCCGGCCGCGACGAGCGCGACCACCGCGGCGAGTGCGGCGACCGCGCGGACGCGGGCACCTCTCCGGCGTGGCTCTCCCATGATCACTCTCTTCCGGTCAGGCGGACGTCGGTTCGGGGGTGGTGGGGCGCTTGATCGAGCGCCAGACGTGGCCGCGCAGGCGGGTGAACTCCGGCAACTCCTTGGTCCCGACCTGGTCCCGCGGGCGGGGCAGGCCGACGTCGACGATCTCCGCGACCTCGGTCGGCGACGGGGTCAGCACGACGACCCGGTCGCTGAGGTAGACGGCCTCGTCGATGTCGTGGGTCACCAGCAGCACGGTGATGCCGTAGCGGGCCCGCAGGTCGAGTACGAGGTCCTCCAGGTCGGCCCGGGTCTGTGCGTCCACCGACGCGAACGGCTCGTCCATCAGCAGGATCTCCGGCTGGTAGGCCAGTGCCCTGGCGATCGCCACCCGCTGCTGCATGCCGCCGGAGAGCTGCCACGGGTACTTCGGGCCGGCACCGGCCAGGCCGACCGAGCCGAGCGTGTCGGTGACCAGGGTCGCGAGCGCGTCGGCGGCGAGCCTGCGGTGCTTGAGCGGGAAGGCGACGTTCTGCTCGACCGTCATCCACGGGTAGAGCGAGCGGGAGTAGTCCTGGAAGACCAGCGCCATCTTCTCCGGCGGCCCGTCGACCGGCTCACCGTCCAGGGTGATCGTGCCCGCGGTCTGCGGCAGCAGCCCGGCGACGCACTTGAGCAGGGTGGTCTTGCCTGCGCCGGACGGGCCGACGATCGTCACGAGTTCCTGCTCGGTCACCGAGAAGGAGACGTCGCCGACCGCCTCGAACGCCGATCGGGTGCCCTCGCCGTAGACCATCCGCAGGTGTTCGACGTGCAGCATGGAGGTGCCTCCCGGGAGGTCAGGACGAGCCGGCGCGGGCGCCGCGGTGCCACCGCAGCGCGCCGCTCGACGAGCAGGAACAGGCCGTTGAGGGCGTAGCCGAGCAGGGCGAGCAACGCGATCCCGGACCACATCTCGGTGATGGCGTAGGTGCGCTGGGACTGCAGGACGAAGTAGCCGATGCCCTCGGTGCTGGCGACCATCTCCGACACCACCATCATGATCACGGCGATGGACAGGCTCACCCGGGCGCCGGCGAAGATCTGCGGCGACGCCGAGGGGAGCACGACCCGGCGCAGGTACTCGCCGCGCGGGATCCGGTAGCTGCGCGCGGTCTCCTGCAGGGTCGGGTCGACCCCGGCCACGCCGTCGACGGTGTTCAGCAGGATCGGCCAGAAGCAGACGAACGCGATCAGCGCGACCTTCATCGTCAACCGACACCGAGCACCAGGATCCCGGCCGGGATCAGCACCGGCGGCGGGACCGCCCGCAGGAACTGCACGACCGGATCGGCCATCCGGCGCGCGGTGTCCGACAGCCCGAGTGCCACCCCGATCCCGACGGCTGCGACGACGGCGATCAGGTACCCGGCGAACAGCCGGGACAGGCTGGGGACGACGTCGCTGCCGACCCGGTCGAACAACCACGTGTCACCGAACGCCCGGACGATGTCGGTCAGCGGCGGGAAGTAGAACGATTCGCTGTCGTGCGACAGCACCGCCCAGGCCACCAGCAGCAGCACCGGGACGGTCACCTCGAGCCCGAGGCCGGTCATCCGGGTCGAACGGGTCGGCGTGCTCATCGGCGCCGCTCCCGGTGCGACGGATGCCAGGCCAGCAGCCGGGCCTCGATCCGGGCGAGCACGGCATTGAGACCCCAGCCGATCAGCCCGGTCACGATGATCAGGGCGTACATCGTGTCGACGGCGGCGCTCTGCCGGGCGACGTTGATCTCCTGCCCGAGCCCGGGTGCGCCCAGCACCAGCTCGGCGGTGACCACCAGGATCAGCGCCACCGCCGAGGAGATCCGCACCCCGGTGGCCACATAGGGCAGCGCGCTGGGCAGCGTGACCCGCAGCAGCCGCTCCCGGCGGGACACCCCGAACGAGCGCGCGGTCTCGGTGGCGACCGGGTCGACGTCGCGGACCCCGTAGAGGGTCTGCAGCAGGATCGGCCAGGTCGCCGCCCAGGCCGCGAGGAACACCTTGCTCTCCAGCCCGGCGCCGAACACCAGCACCGCGAGCGGGATCAGCGCGACCGACGGGACCGGCCGGAGGAACTCCACCACCGACCGGCTGGCCATGAACAGCAGGAAGACCGACCCGATCATGATGCCCAGGGGCAGCGCCACCAGCACCGCGAGCCCCAGCCCCAGGGCCCATCCCAGCAGCGTCTGGCCGACCGGGATCCACAGTCCGGCGCCGTCACCGAGCAGTCGGCCCAGCGCCGCGAACATCGTCGACGCGGGTGGAAGGAACCGGTCGTCGACCAGGCCGGTGCGCGGGGCGAGCTCGAAGGCGCCGATCGCGAGCGCGACCCCGGCGAGCGGGAGCAGGCGGTGGCCGGCCACGGCGGGCGAACGGGCGGGTCGTGCGGGGGGTGGGTCGTCGTCGCTGCTCTCCGGCGCTGCGGTGGGCCGGGCCGCGGCTCGTGCCACGCTGCTCCTTCTCGGTGTCGCGGCGCCCTCCGCCGAGCGGCGGCGCCGTGCCGGCCACACCTCGCCCGGGCGGGTCGAGTTCACCTCTCCGGGCGCGGCGCCTGACTGACTGACTGCCCGGACCCTACGAGCGGCGCGCGCGGACCCGCGCCCGTCGGTTGACGGCACAGCAGCGGCGGGTCCTCACGTCCCGGTTGCGACGGATGACGTAGGACGGTTCCCGCCGTCGGCAGCCCCGGGACCGGCGGACGCCACATCCCGGTGCCGGGTTCGGATGCCGGGGCCCGGTGTCACACCTCGAGCAGCTCGCGCGGCAGTGCGGTGAGGGCGACGGCCGGACCGCCCGCGACGACGTGCAGCACGTCCTCGATCCGGACACCGCCGCGGCCGTCCAGGTAGACGCCCGGCTCGACGGTGACGAGCTGCCCGGCCGCGACCGTCCCGTTCCCGGTCCAGGTCAGCCACGGGGCCTCGTGGACGGCCAGCCCGATGCCGTGGCCCAGGCCGTGCGGGAAGTCCGCGCCGCGCCCGGCGTCGGTGATCACGTCACGGGCGGCGGCGTCGGCGGCGGTGACGGCGACCCCGTCGGCCAGCGCCGCCCGGCCGGCGGCCGCGGCGGCGTCGACCAGCGCGTGCAGCTCCCGCTGCCAGTCCGCCGCCGTCCCGAGACAGAACGTCCGGGTGGTGTCGGAGTGGTAGCCGTCCAGCGTCGCCCCGAAGTCGATCTTCACGAGGTCGCCGCGGCGCAGCGGCGTGTCGGTGGGCCGATGGTGCGGCACCGCCGAGTTCGCCCCGGCGGCGAGGATCGTCTCGAACGACGGGCCGGTCGCACCGAGCCGGCGCATCCGGTCCTCCAGGTCCAGCGCCACCTCGCGCTCGGTCCGGCCGGGGGCCAGGCCGCCGGCCTCGACCAGGTCCCGCAACGCGGTGTCGGCCAGCGCGCAGGCCCGGCCGACGGCGTCCACCTCGGCGGCGTCCTTGACCGCGCGCAGCCCGCCGACCAGCCCCGGGGCCCGGCGCAACCGCCGGCCCGGTGTGGCGTCCCGGACCGCGGCGAGACCGTCCACCGTCAGCACCGCGGAGTCGTAGCCCAGGGTCGCACCGGCCGGCACCCGGCCCGCCGCGGCCGGGGCGCTCGGCCGGTCGATCACGATCTCCAGGTCCGGACACTGCTCGCCGGCCTGGATCCGGTACCGGCCGTCGGTGCACAGCAGGTCCCCCGCCGGTTCCGCGGCGATCACGGCGGCGGCGTTCGAGCCGGTGAACCCGGTCAGGTACCGGACGTCGAGCAGGTCGGTGACCAGCAGCGCGTCCAGCCCGGCGGCGCGCAGGACGGTGCGGAGGCGGTCGCGCCGGTCGGGGTGGCTCATGCGCCCGACCCTATGTCCTAGGGTCGGGCGCATGGGCCTGTACTTCCGCCAGCTGCTCTCCGGGCAGGACTACGCCGTCGGCGACCCGGTCGCCACCCAGATGGTGAACTTCTCGTACCTGATCGGGGACCGGGAGTCCGGGGAGGCCGTCGTCGTCGACCCCGCCTACTCCCCCGACGAGCTGCTCGCGGTGCTCGACGCCGACGGGATGCGGCTCACCGGCGTGCTGGCCACCCACCACCACCCCGACCACGTCGGCGGGTCGATGATGGGCTTCGACCTGGTCGGGCTGGCCGAGCTGCTCGGGAAGAACCCGGTGCCGGTGCACGTGCAGCGGGCCGAGTCCGACTACGTGACCCGGGTGACCGGTTTGTCGGCGACCGACCTGACCCCGCACGACCACGACGACGTGCTCGAGGTCGGGGCGCTGCGGATCCGGCTGCTGCACACCCCCGGCCACACCCCGGGCAGCCAGTGCTTCCTGGTCCAGGACCCGGACGGGGACCGGCTCGTCGCCGGGGACACGCTGTTCCTCCAGAGTTGCGGGCGCACCGACTTCCCCGGTGGTGACGCCGCCCAGATGTACCACTCGCTGCAGCAGCTGGCGTCGCTGAAGGGCAACCCGACCGTGTACCCCGGGCACCGCTACACCGACGCACCCAGCGCACCGCTGCAGGACGTGCAGCGCACCAACATGGTCTTCCGCGCGACCTCGGCGGAGCAGTTCGTGGCAGCGTTCGGCGGCTGAGTGCGGTTACCGCAGCCGCGCCCCGTCGTCGGCGGCGGGGCCGGTGGGTCCCGGTAGCGCCACCCCGTCCCGCTCGACGCCGACCCGGCCGGGTGGTGCAGCGGCCTGTCCGTCGGCCCCGTCGGTGGCCACCCATGCCGCCAGCATGACCAGCAGCCGGGACATCGCGAACAGGAAGAACAACGTCGCGAGCACGGTGCCGAACACGGCCCCGCCGGCGGTGTCGGAGACGGCGCCGACCGCCAGCGCGGTCCCCAGCTTCAGCAGCTCCAGCGCGACCGCGCCGACCGCGGCGGGACGCAGCACCCGGCGCAGCGGCACCGGACGGCGCGGCAGCCGGGCCAGCACGAAACACAGCACCGCCGTGTCCACGGCCAGCACCAGCACGGCCCCGACCACCCGCAGCGCGATCCGCCCGCCGATCGCGTCGCGCAGCCCGAACAGCTCCAGGGTGAGCCCGGCGAGCCCGGTGACCGCCAGCGTCACCCCGATCGAGCCCAGCACGGCCGCACCCAGCACCACCAGCGCCCACAGGTCCCAGAGCACCCGGCGCGGCGAGACCATCCGTACCGCGGGCAGCCCGAACTGCGCCGACAGTGCCTCCCGCAGGTACGACGTCCAGGTAGTGCCCGCCCACAGCGCCCCCAGCAGACCGATGCCGACCAGCGAGCCACGCCGGTCGGCCGCCGTCTCCAGGACCGGTTCGACCGCCGACATCAACCCGGGCGGGAACGCCGTCCGCACGGCGAGCACGAGGTCGTCCGGCGAGGTCGTCCGCCAGAACACCAGGAGCCCCAGCGCCGTGAACGACACCATTGCCAGCGGGACGGCCGCGATCACGGTGTAGAAGGCGACCGCCGCGGACAGGTGGTTGCCCCGTTGGAGGCGGTAGCGGTCGACGGCGCGGCGGGCGTGCCCGATCGGCGCCGACCGCTCGGGGAGGCTGCGCAGCCGCGCCACCCCGTGCCCGATGTCCACTCGCATCCGGCCATCCTCCCCGAGGTCGGTCACCTGCCCGGTGATCAGGGTCCTAGGTCCGTTACCGAGCGTTCCGCGCGACGCTAGAAGATGACCATGATCGAGAACGCCTCCCCACCCCGCGCCGTGATCGTCCTGCTGGGCGCGGCCGCGGCCGTCGTCGCAGCCGCCGGGTTGTACGCCGCCGCCTGGCTCGTCGGGCCGGTGGCGCTCGCCCTGGTGGTCGTGATCATGGTGCACCCGCTGCACGGGAGGCTGCGTCGGGCCGGCATCCCGGGCTGGATCGCCACGACGGTCCTGCTGCTCGCGATCTACGGGGTGCTGCTGGTGCTGTCCACCGTCGCGGTCGTCGCGATCGCCCGGTTGGTGACGCTGCTGCCCGGTTATGCCGCCGAGGCGAACCAGATCGTCTCCGGGATCACCGCGCGGGCCGCCGCGTTCGGCGTCGGCACCGAGCAGCTGCAGGCGATCGCGTCCTCCCTGGACGCCCGGCGGCTCACCGCGCTCGCAGCCGGCCTGCTGATGCAGGTGGCCGGGCTGGCCGGAAACCTGATCTTCCTGTTCTCCCTGCTGCTGTTCCTCGGGATCGAGTCGACGGCCGCGTCGGCGCGGCTGGACACGGTCGCCACCGCCCGCCCGGCGATCGCGACGGCGCTGCGCCGGTTCGCCCACGGGACCCGGCGGTTCCTGGTCGTCACCACGGTGGTCGGCCTGGTGACCGGTGTCATCGACGCCGTGGTGCTGGCCGCGCTCGGGGTGCCGCTGGCGGTGCTGTGGGGACTGCTGGTGTTCATCACCAACTACATCCCCTACATCGGCTTCTGGATCGGCTTCATCCCGCCGGTGCTGCTGGCGCTGCTGGCCGGTGGGCCCGCGATGGCACTCGCCGTGTCGGTCGTGTTCGTCGTCGTCAACTTCGTGCTCACCTCGTTGGTCCAGCCCCGTTTCGTCGGGAACGCGGTCGGGCTCTCGGTGTCGGTGACCCTGGTCGCACTGGTGTTCTGGGCCTGGCTGCTCGGCCCGCTCGGTGCGGTGCTGGCGGTGCCGCTGACCCTGCTGGTGAAGCTGCTGCTGGTGGACGTCGATCCGCGGGCGCGGTGGCTGGACGCGCTGCTCGGCAGCGTCCCCACCGCACCGGCCACCGCGGCGGGTGGCCCGGACACGTCCCCGGCCGGCACCGATCCGGCCGGGCACGCCGAGCGCCCCGGCAGCCATGACAGCGGGGCCGGCAGCAGCGCAGCGGCGGATGCGACCACCGGGACTTTCGACCCGGTCCGCCCCGTACCCGGAGTGGGACAGTGCGACCGGCCGACGTCCGACCCGGTGACCGCGGTCCGGCCCGTCGACGACGGCCCGCAGGACCGGGACGCACGACGACCCTGACTATCCTGATCGGACGGAGAGCGAGAGATGGCGGACACGACCGACATCAACGACGGAGCCGGTGCCCCGGCGCCGGTGGATCCGACCGGCGACGGCGCGGTCTCGAAGCGCGTCCGTGCGCTCGTCGCGCTGCGTGGCGTGCTGGTCCTGGCGTTCGGGCTCGCGGTGTTGTTCACCCCGGGTCTCGCGCTGCTGGCGCTGATCTTCGTGTTCGCGGCGTACGCGCTGGTCGACGGCATCGCCGCGATCGCGCTCGGCATCCGGCACCGGGCGCAGCGTCCCGGCTGGGGCTGGACGGTCGCGCAGGGTGTCGTCTCGGTCATCGCCGGTGTCGTCGCGTTCGCACTGCCCGCGTCGGCCGCGATCGCGATCCTGTTCGTGATCGCGTTCTGGGCGATCGCGGCCGGTGTCGTCACCGCGATCTCGGCCTACGAGGTCCGCAAGCACGGCGGGCCGTGGGGCTGGGTCGCCGTCCGGGCGGCGCTCGACGTGCTGTTCGGTGTCCTGCTGCTGGTGTGGCCGGCGTCGGGGATCCTGGCGCTGCTCTGGCTGGTCGGCGCGTTCGCCGTGGTGACCGGGATCGTGCTGGTCGTCCAGGCCTTCCGGTCGCAGACCCACCCCGCGATCGGCTGACCCGCCGCAGAACGGACGGCCCGGACCCCCGGTTCGGGTCCCGGGCCGTCGGTCTGCCGGTCAGCCGCTGATCGCGGCGTAGGCGGACTCCAGCAGCGCGGTGTCGGGCCCCTCCAACCGGCCCGGCTTCGCCAGCCCGTCGAGGACGACGAACCGCAGCGTCCCGGCCCGCGACTTCTTGTCCCCGCGCATGGTCTGAACCAGCTCGGGCAGCACCCCCGGCCGGTACGACGTCGGCAGCCCCACCAGCTCCAGCACCTCGCGGTGCAGGTCGGCGGTAGCGTCGTCGAGCCGCCCCGCGGCCCGGGCCAGCTCCGCGGCGAACACCAGCCCGACCGCGACCGCGTTGCCGTGCCGCCACCGGTACCCCTCCCGCCGCTCGACGGCGTGGCCCAGGGTGTGGCCGTAGTTCAGGATCTCCCGAAGGTGCGACTCCCGCAGGTCCGCGCCGACGACGTCGGCCTTCACCCGGATCGAGCGCCGCACCAGCTCGGCGAGCACCGGCCCCGACGGGTCGAGTGCGGCGACCGGATCGGCCCGCACCCGGTCGAGGATCACCGGATCGGCGATGAAGCCGGCCTTCCAGACCTCGGCGGAACCGGCGACGAGCTCCTCGCGGGGCAGGGTCCGCAGCGTGTCCAGGTCTACGAGTACCGCGGTCGGCTCGTGGAACGCCCCGACCAGGTTCTTCCCGGCGTCGGTGTTGATGCCGGTCTTGCCGCCGACCGCGGCGTCGACCATCGCGAGCAGCGTGGTCGGCACCTGCACGACCCGCACGCCGCGCATCCAGGTGGCGGCGACGAACCCGGCGAGGTCGGTGACCGCTCCCCCGCCGAGACCGACGACGACATCGGCCCGGCTCAGGGCGGCGTCCGCGCACGCCTGCCAGCAGGTCGCCAGCGAGTCGAGGGTCTTCCCGGCCTCCGCGTCGGCGACCTCGTGCCGGAACGCGGCGAGCCCGGCGGCGGCCAGTTCAGTGCGCGCGGCCTCCGCACGCTCGGCCAGTGTCGGCGGGTGCACGACGAGCACCCGGCCCGCACCGGACCCGGCGACGATCTCGGCCAGCCGGCCGGCGACGCCGGCCCCGACCAGCACCGGGTACGGGCGCTCGGCGTTCACCTCGATGCGGACCGACCCGTCCGGCTCGCGGTCCCCGGAGGCGTCGGGCAGCTCGGGGGGGCGAGGGTCGGTCATCGGGTCTCCGTCGGGTCCGTGCCGGGCGCGCCGAAACTCGGTGCGGGCAGCGCCGAGTCGACCCGTGGGGTGGGCCGGTCGAGCGGGTCCTGGGCGTCGGGGGAGGCGTCCGGCGCGGCATCGGACTCCGCACCGCCGGGCAGGCCGAGCGCACCGAGGACGGCGGCGGCCACCTGGTTCGGGCTGCGCCGCGCCGTCGGCACCTGAACGGTCGCGACCTGCGCGTAGAGCGGGGCGCGCTCGGCGAGCAGGGCGCGGAACGTGGCCCGTGGGTTCACCCCGGCCAGCAGCGGGCGGGCGGTCGACATGCCGGTGCGGCGCATCCCGTCGGCGAGGTCGACGTCGAGCGCGACGACCCGGTGCTCGCGCAACAGTTCCCGGGTCGCCTCGGCCAGCACCGCGCCACCACCGAGGGCGAGCACGCCGTGGCCGGCGCGCAGCTGCTCGGCGACGACCTCGTGCTCCAGCTTCCGGAAGGCGGCCTCGCCCTCCTGCACGAACATCTCCGCGATCGGTTTGCCGATCCGCTCGACGATCACCGCGTCGGTGTCGGCGAAGGTGAGGCCGAGGCGCTGCGCGAGCAGCGACCCGATCGTCGTCTTGCCGGAACCGGGCGGGCCGACGAGCACCAGGAACGGCCGCCCCTGCGGGTCGGGGCCCGGCGCGGTGTTCACCGGTCGCCCCCGGCCAGGTAACCGGCGACGTTGCGGCGGGTCTCGGTCAGTGAGTCCCCACCGAACTTCTCCAGCGCGGCCTGGGCCAGCACCAACGCCACCATCGTCTCGACGACGACACCGGCCCGCGGCACGGCGCACGCGTCGGACCGCTGATGGATGGCCGTGGCCTCCTCCCCGGTGACGGTGTCGATCGTGCGGAGCGCACGCGGCACGGTGGAGATCGGTTTCATCGCGACCCGGATCCGGACCGGCTCGCCGTTGGTCATCCCACCCTCGATCCCGCCGGCCCGGTTGGTCAGCCGGGTGACCGGCACGGTGCCCGCCGGGCCCTCGTGCGGCCGACCGGCGGGGATCATCTCGTCGTGCGCGACGCTGCCGCGACGGTGTGCGGTGCGGAACCCGTCGCCGATCTCGACACCCTTCATCGCCTGGATCCCCATCAGCGCGGACGCCAGACGGGCGTCGAGCCTGCGGTCGGCCTGCACGTAGGTGCCGACGCCGACCGGCATCCCGTAGGCGATCACCTCGATCACCCCGCCGAGGGTGTCCCCGGCCTCGTGCGCGGCGTCGATCTCGGCGGCCATCGCCGCCCCGGAGGACCCGGTGAAGGCCCGCACCGGGTTGGCGTCGATCCGCTCCAGGTCGTCCGGACCGGGCAGCGGCTCGTCGTCGGGGACGTCGACGGCCCCGATCGCGACGACGTGCGAGACGATCCGCACCCCGAGCGCCTGCTCCAGGAACGCCTTGGCGACCGTGCCGAGCACCACCCGGGCCGCGGTCTCCCGGGCGCTGGCGCGCTCCAGGACCGGCCGGGCCTCGTCGAACCCGTACTTGGTCATCCCGGCGAGGTCGGCGTGCCCGGGGCGGGGGCGGGTCAGCGGGGCGTTGCGGGCACGGTGCGCGATCAGCTCCGGGGCGACCGGGTCGGCCGCCATCACGGTCTCCCACTTGGGCCACTCGGTGTTGGCGATCCGCACGGCGACCGGGCCGCCCTGGGTGATCCCGTGCCGGACACCGCCGATCACCTCGAGCTCGTCGGCCTCGAACGCCATCCGCGGGCTGCGGCCGTAACCCAGCTTGCGGCGGGCCAGCTCGGCCTGCAGCTCCTTCGTGGTGATCCCGACTCCGGCGACCATGCCTTCCAGCACACCCACCAGGGCCGGGCCGTGGGACTCCCCGGCGGTGATCCATCGCAGCACGGCGTCCATCCTCTCACCCGGTGGTCGTGGCCCCGGAGCAGGTCACGGTCCCCGTCACGACCGGGAGCAGCGCGGTCAACGCGGCACCGAGCAGCACCGGGCCGTGCGGCAGGCGACTGCCCCACCGGGCCCGCCCGGCCAGCAGGGCCAGCACCGCGACCAGGCCCGAGACCAGCATCGCCAGCAGTGCCGTGACCGGGAGCCCGCCCCAGCCCGGTGCGGTCACCGCGGCCCCCACCGGGCCCGCGAGCTTCACATCGCCGGCGCCCATCGCCACCGGTGCGACCAGGTGCACGACCGCGTAGGCCCCGGCCAGCAGCAGCGCCCCCGCTCCGGCGCGCAGCACGGCGGTGCCACCGGCCGGGACGAGCGCCACCAGCACCACCGGCAGCGCGGGGAGGGTGAGCACATTCGGCAGCCGCCGGTGCGCGAGGTCGGTGCTCGTACCGGCGACGACGAGCCAGCACAGCACCGCGAGCAGCGGCAGCCACCGGGCGGCGAGCACCCCGCCCGCGGCGAACAGCCCGAGCCCGGCTCCGGCCACGCCCAGGGCCGCCGGGCAGCCCGGCGCGGTGAGCCCGGAACACCGGTGCAGCACGTACCGGGTCGACAACCCGGTGGCGGTCCCGGTGACGGCTCCGGCGAACAGGGCTGCGAGCAGGTGCAGGTCCATGCCTCGACCCTGCAGCTCCGGTCGGCGGTGTGACCTGCCGTTCCCGTGGTTGTGGACGAACCGCCCCCATGGGGACAGGCGCGGCACCCGGCACCCGACGCGCCCCCCGGGCGGGGCAGGATGGGTCGGTGGGCACCGGTACCGAGGTCGAGCACGGCATCGCCGAGCTGGTGCAGGATCCGGACCGTCCGCGGTCGTGGACCCTGTTGCTCGACGGCACCGCTCAGTCACACGTCGACCTCGACGATCCCGAGCACCTGGAGTTCGAGTACGTCCGGCGGATCGCACACGTCGCCGACCTGGCCGCCCCGCCCGCCGTGCCGCTGCGGGTGCTGCACCTCGGCGGCGGTGCGTGGACACTGGCCCGCTACCTGGCCGCGACCCGCCCCGGTTCGGCGCAGACCGTCGTCGAACTCGACGCCGCACTGGTCGAGCTGGTCGCGCACCGGTTGCCCGGCCCGGACGAGAGCGACGGTCTGCGGATCGTGACCGCGGAGGCCCGCGCGAGCCTGGGCCTGTTCCCGGCCGGGGCGTTCGACCTCGTCGTGCTCGACGTCTTCGCCGGGGCCCGCACCCCGGCCCAGGTGACGACGGCGCAGTTCCTGGACGCCGTCCGGCGGGTGCTCGCCCCCACCGGGATCCACGTCGCGAACCTCGGCGACGGTGCGCCGTGGCCGTTCCTGCCGGGGCAGATCGCCACCGCGGGTGCGGCGTTCGGCGAGCTGGCCCTGATCGCGGCGCCGGACGTGCTGCACGGCCGCCGGTTCGGCAACCTCGTTCTGGCCGGGTCGGACCGGGAGCTCCCGGTCCCCGGGCTGACCCGCCGGGCCGCGGCCGATCCGTTCCCCGCCCGGGTGCTCGACGACTCCGCCACCCGGGCGCTGGCCCGCGGCGCCGCGGCCGTCACCGACGCGACGGCAGCACCCTCACCGAAGCCCCCGGCCGGTCTCTGGGGGCAGTGAGGCCCCGGGGCGGCTGACCCGGAGATCCGACACGGGGCCTGCTCGGCAGGGCAGCGCAACCGCCCGCGGTCACCTGACCCCTGAGCGTCAGGACGTTACCCGGGACGGACGGCGAGCGGCGCCGTTCCCGACCCCTCAGAACGCGCCGACCTCGCGAGCGCGGGCCACGTTGGCGAGATGCTCCTCGTAGCTCGCGGCGAAGCAGGACTCCCCCTCGGTGGTGCAGCGCACGAAGAACAGCCACGGCCCCTCCGGCGGGTTCTCCGCGGCCCGCAGCGCGGTGACCGACACCGACGCCACCGGGGTCGGCGGCAGCCCGGTGTTGAGGTAGGTGTTGTACGGGCCCGGGGTGCCGCGGGCCTCGGCGGTGGTGCGCAGCGCCTGCACGTCGAGCGGGTAGTTGACGGTCGAATCCATCTCCAGGCGCTGGTTCGCCGCCAGCCGGTTCTCGATCACCCGGGCCACCCGGGGCATGTCCGGGTCGAGGGCCTCCTTCTCGACGATCGAGGCCACGATCAGCGTCCGGTAGGCGCCCTCGCCGGACAGTCCGGCCTCCGCCAACCGCTCCGCGGAGATCGTGAGGACCTCACGCAGCACGTCCTGCGGGGCACCCTGCGGGTCGACGTCGTAGGGCCCGGGGGCGACCAGACCCTCCATCCGGCGCTCGGGGGCCGCGTTGCGGTAGCCCTCGTGCGCCCACTCGGGCACGCCCAGGTCGGCCGGGTCGGCGGCGGCCATCGCGGCCCGCAGCTCGTCGACGCCGGTGCAGACGGGCTCACCGTCGGCAGCGCCGAGGCAGGTCGCCCGCGAGATCTGGGAGAGCACACCCGGGCTGACGGTGCCGTCGGGAGCGCTGGTGTCGTCGATCTGCACGCCACCCTTGACGTCCATGAACCCGACCCGGCGCTGCGGGTCGAGCAGGCCCTCGACCGCGGCGCCGCCGGACATCTGCGAGCGCAGCTCGTAGAAACCGGGCTGGACCCGCTGGATGCCCGACTCCCGTGCCGCCGCCTCCAGGAACGCCGCCCGGGACTTCACGACGTCCTGGGCGACCAGCCGCTCACCGATGGCGCTGGTGGGGTCACCGGCCTGCACCCGGACGACCACCGACCCGCTGCCGGACCCGACGTAGTCGTCCGGCCCGCTCAGGAACACCGCCGCGGCCACCAGGACCGCGCCGGCCAGGAGCGCCGAGGCGAGCAGCGCGAGCCGCCGCCTGCGGTAGTGCACGGGCGTCGGGCGGTGGCGGACGGGCGGAGCGGTCACCGACGCACTCACGCCCGGTCCCGTGTCCGGGATCGTCGGTTCACGTCGTTCTCGCCGGCGCCGGTCACGGCATGGAGGGTAACGGTCCGGTGACCCGGGCGAGCACCGGGCCGCTGATGTCGATCATGTCCGGTGCACCGGGTCAGCGTCGCGCGTCCAGCCAGCCCTGCAGGATCTGCACGGCGGCGGCCTGGTCCACCACGGCCCGCTGCTTGCGCCCCTTCACCCCGCGCCCGGACAGCTGGCGGGCGGCGACGACGGTCGTCAACCGCTCGTCGGTGAACTCGACCGGGACGTCCAGCCCGGCCTGCAGTGCGGTCGCGAACTCGCGGGCCGCCTGCGCCGCCGGGCCGTCCTCACCGCGCAGGTTCCGCGGCAGACCGAGCACGACGCCGACGACGTCGTGCTCGGCCACCAGCTCCGCGATCCGGCGCACGGCGGGCTCGTCGGAACCGTCCCGCTCACCGCGCGGGACGGTCTCCACCGGGGTGGCGAGGATCCCGTCGGGATCACACATCGCGACCCCGACCCGGACGGCGCCGACGTCGATTCCCAGGCGTCGCCCGCGCGAGCTGCTCATCCGCGGACGACGGCGCGCAGCTTCTGGATCGCCGCGTCGATCCCGGACGGATCGGTGCCACCGCCCTGCGCCAGATCGGGCTTGCCACCACCGCGCCCGCCGACGGCGGGCGCGAACTCGCCGATCAGCTTCCCGGCCGCGAGCCCGGCGTCCCGGGCGGCCCTGGTGGTGGCGACGACGAAGGACACCTTGCCCGCGTTCTGCGGGTCGACCGCGAACAACGCGACCACACCGGGCCGGTCACCGAGCTTGCCGCGGACGTCGGCCGCCAGGGTCCGCAGGTCGTTGCCGCCGACGCCGTCCGGCGCGGTGACGGCGACCAGCGCGGTCCCGTCGAGGTCCTCGGCCTGCTGGGCAAGGGTCCCGGCCGAGGCGAGGACCGCGTCGGCGCGGTGCTTCTCCAGGTCCCGCTCGGCGGTGCGCAGCCGCTCGACGAGGCCGGCGATCCGGTCCGGCAGCTCCTCGGGCCGGGCCTTGAGCTGCTCGGCGAGCTGGTTGACCAGCAGGTGCTCGGTGGTGGCGTGCCGGAACGCGTCCAGCCCGACGAGCGCCTCGACCCGGCGCACGCCGGAGCCGATGGACGCCTCGGACAGCACCCGGACCAGCCCGATCTCACCGGTGCGACGCACGTGGGTGCCGCCGCAGAGCTCGCGCGAGTAGTCGCCCATGTCCACCACCCGGACGCGGTCGCCGTACTTCTCGCCGAACAACATCATGGCGCCCAGCTTGCGGGCCTCGTCCATGGTCGTCTCGTAGGTCTGGACCTCCCGGTCGGACTGCAGGACCGAGTTGACCTCCTCCTCGATCTCGACCAGCGCCGCCGGGTCGACGGCCCCGGTGGGCGAGGTGAAGTCGAACCGCAGCCGGCCAGGGGCGTTCAGCGAACCGGCCTGCGCCGCGGCGCTGCCCAGCGCACCGCGCACCCCGGCGTGCACCAGGTGGGTGGCGGTGTGCGCACGGGAGATCGCGGCCCGGCGGGCCCGGTCGACCTCGGCGACGACCTCGGAGTCCAAGGTCACGGTCCCGGCGGTGACGGCACCGCGGTGCACCCGCAGGCCGGCCACCGGGGACTGGACGTCGTCCACCCGGATCTCGAACGAGGCACCCCTGAGCACGCCGGTGTCGGCCTGCTGGCCGCCGGCCTCGGCGTAGAACGGTGTCCGGTCGAGCAACACCTCGACGGCGTCGCCCTCCTCGGCGGCGGGCACCGTCGCGCCGTCGCGCAACAGCCCGACGATCCGGGCCTCCGAGCGCTCCGTCTGGTAGCCGAGGAAGTCGGTGGCACCGTGCGTGTCGAGCACCGCCCGGTACACCGAGGCGTCGACGAAACCGACCTTGCGCCCGGCCGCATCGGCCTTGGCGCGGGTGCGCTGCTCGTCCATCAGGGCCGCGAACCGCTCGCGGTCCACCGAGAGCCCGGCCTCCTGCGCCATCTCCAGGGTCAGGTCGATCGGGAACCCGTAGGTGTCGTGCAGCTGGAAGGCCTGGTCGCCGGGCAGCACGGTGCGCCGCTCGCGGCGGGCCTCCTCGACGGCGCCGGAGAAGATCCGCTCGCCGGCCGTCAGAGTGGCCCGGAAGGTCTCCTCCTCGGCCCGGATCACCGCGGAGATGCGCTCGAAGTCGCTCGCCAGCTCGGGGTAGGTCGGCGACATCGCGTCCCGGACGACGGCGGCGAACTCGCCCAGGCACGGCCCGGTGACGCCGAGCAGCCGGGCCGAGCGCACGATCCGGCGCAGCAGCCGGCGCAGCACGTAGCCGCGGCCCTCGTTGCCGGGGGTGACGCCGTCACCGACGATCATCACCGACGACCGGGCGTGGTCGGCGATGACCCGGAACCGGACGTCGTCCTCCGGGTCCTGCCCGTAGCGCTTGCCGGAGAGCTCCTCGGCCTTGGCGATGACCGGGCGCACCAGGTCGGTCTCGTAGACGTTGTCCACGCCCTGCAGCAGGAACGCCACCCGCTCGACGCCCATGCCGGTGTCGATGTTCTTGTGCGGCAGCTCCCCGATCGGCGGGTGCCCCTTCTTCGGGGACAGCTCGCCGCGCTCGTCCTGCATGAAGACGAGGTTCCAGATCTCGAGGTAGCGGTCCTCGTCGGCCTCCGGGCCGCCGTCGGCGCCGAACTCCGGGCCGCGGTCGAAGTAGATCTCCGAGCAGGGTCCGCCGGGGCCGGGCACGCCCATGTCCCAGTAGTTGTCGTCGCCGCCGCGGCGCTGGATCCGCGCCTCGGGCAGGCCGGCGATCTCCTTCCAGAGCTCGATCGCCTCGTCGTCGTCCTGGTAGACGGTCACCCAGATGCGTTCCGGGTCGAAGCCGTAACCGCCGTCGTCCTGACTCTTCGTGATGAGCGACCAGGCGTACTCGATCGCGCCGCGCTTGAAGTAGTCACCGAAGGAGAAGTTGCCCGCCATCTGGAAGAACGTGGCGTGCCGGGTGGTCTTGCCGACCTCGTCGATGTCCGGTGTGCGGACGCACTTCTGGATCGACGTGGCGCGCGGGTACGGCGCGGGCACGTCACCGAGGAAGTACGGCTTGAACTGGACCATGCCCGCGTTCACGAACAGCAGCTGCGGATCCTCCAGGATCAGCGAGGCGCTCGGCACGGGCGTGTGCCCGGCCTGCTCGAAGTGGGCGGTGAAGCGACGGACGATCTCGTGGGTCTGCACCGGAAGGTCTCTCGTGACGGGTACGGCGACGGGCTGCGCCGGCGACCGGGGTCGCTGCGCGGGGACACCGTACGGCGGGGACGACGCGGGCGCGCCGGGAGGCTCACCGATCGCGGGCAGTGTCAGCTGCCCGCGCCGGGTGCTCGCCCCGGGCGGGGCTCGCCGGGCCGGGACGACGACGCGTGATGCGTCAGCGCCCGGGACGACAGTGCCCGGGTGATCACTGCGGTGCTGGTCACGCGGCCCTCCCCTCGATCCGGCCGACCCGGCAACTGTGGACCAGGTTACTCCCCGGCCTCCGGGCCGCGGGACAGCCGGAGGGTGCGGCCGGGCCGTCCGGGTGGGGCGGCACACCGCGCGACAGCGGTCCTCCGGCGGACGTCACCTGCCGGGGCCCCGCTACCAGCCGGCGCCTGGGGCCGGGACCGCCCAGTCCGACGTGCCCGCGCCGGATCAGACCGCGACCGGCAGACCGACCGGGTCGTGCGGCTGCCGCCGCGGGGCTCGCGGTGCCGGGACGACCGCCCCCGCGGGCCGCGCCGGTACCGGTTGTGCCGGCCGAGCCGGCGCTGCCGGCACCGCAGCCGACGGTGCGGTGCTCGTGGCGGGGACGGCCGGTCGCACCGGGCTCGGCGTGGGGGCGGCGGACCGGGCCGGCTGCGGCCGGGCGGGCGGGTGCTCCGCCACCGGGGCCGCGTCCCGGCGGGCGGCCCGGTCCTCCAGCTCGCGGCGCAGCCGCTGCAGGGCCCGGTGCTGCGCGACCCGGACCGCGCCCGGCGTCGATCCGAGCGCGTCGGCGGTCTCCTCGGCCGTCAGGCCGACCGCGATCCGCAGGGTGAGGATCTCGACCTGGCGCTTGCCGAGGATGCCCAGCAGTTCGCTGAGCCGGTCGTTGCGTTCGGCGTCCAGCACCACCTGCTCGGGGTCCTCCTCGCGACCGATCTGCTCGGGCAGCTCCTCCACCGCGTCGCACCGGTTCCGCGCCATCGCCCGGAACGCGTCGGCGATCTTGTGCCGGGCGATCCCGAACACGAACGCGCGGAACGACATGCCGGAGAGGCGGTAGTCGGGCAGCACGGCGAGCACCGCCATGCAGACCTCCTGCGCGACGTCGTCGGCCGACCCGAGGGTCGTCTCCCGTCGCCCGAGCCGGGCCCGGCAGAAGCGCTCGACCTGCGGCTGGACCCGGGAGAGCAGCAGCGCGACCGCCCGCGGGTCACCGGCGACGGCCGCCTGCAGGAGCTCCGGCGGGAGCAGGTCGGGAGCAGGCGTGGTGCGCACCGACCCGGCCGGCTCGCCACCACCGTCCCGGGCAGGGCCGGTGGTCACGGCCGGTCCGCTCACCGCGAGTCCGTCATGCATCGTGCCAGCGCTCCTCCGATGCGGACCCGCCGCATCCCGTCCCCGCGATACCGCCGGTCCTCCCCGTTCCCGGAGCGACGGTCGGCCCGCTCGGTGTCCTCTGCCGGGGTCCGGCGGCCCGCAGGGCCGCTCGGCCGCACCCCGTCCTGCGATCAACCCTGGCGACACACCCGATCGGGGTCAATCAACATGCTCAATTTGCGGTATGTAGCGACGCGGGGTAGTCGTTTCCGGCTCATCGAGGCAACCTATGCGCCGATCAGGCGTCCACTGTCTGTCACTCCTTCCGGTGTCGCCGCGGAACGTGACCCCGACGGCCGCGGGCTCGTTGAACCGGGTGCCCCGCCCGCTCCCCAGAAGGACCACCTCCGTGCCGCTGCGCCGCCCGCACCGCCTGTCGCTCGTCGCTCTCGCCGGGGCCGCCGTGATCGCTCTGGGCGTCGCCGTCCCCGCCGCGGCGGCGCCGGTGCTGCCGGTGGACCTTCCGGTGCTCAGCGAGGCGGCCGCCGCGGACCTGGTGCCCGCGGTCGTCGAGGCGGCGGGTGGCTCCCTCGCCGGGACCTGGTTCGAGGACGGCAAGCTGATGGCGGGCACCTGGGACCCGGCCGTCGCCCCGGGGCTGCAGGCGCTGGGTGCCACACCGGTCGTCCGCGACGGGCCCCCGCGTGACCCCTCGGCCGCGCTGCGCGAGCTCGACACCCGCACCGCGGCCACCGTGCCGGAGGGGCTGGCGGCCTACGGGATCGACCCGCGGACCGAACAGGTGGTGCTCGACGTCGTCGAGGGAACGGACGCGGACCGGCTCGTGCGCGAGCTCACCGCCGGCCTGGACCCGGCCGTGGTGCGGGTCGAGCAGGTTCCGGCGGCGCCGCAACGGCAGGCGGCGGTGGCCGGCGGAGACACCATCAGCGACGGGAGCAGGCGGTGCACGGCGGGCTTCGCCGCGTCCGACTCCGCGGGCGACTGGGTGATCACGGCCGGCCACTGCGTGCGCGGCTCCACCACCTGGTACGCGGCCGACCGGAGCACCATCGGGTCGAGCGCCCGTACCGCGGGCGCCGGTATCGACGTCGGTGCGATCCCGGTCGAGCAGGGCAGCGTGTCACCGACGGTCGCCGGGACCCGGGTCCGCGGTACCTCCGTCGCACCCGTCGGGTCGTCGGTCTGCCTGCACGGCTCCACCAGCGGCCGGTCCTGCGGGACCGTGCAGCGGACCGACGTGACCGTCAACTTCGAGGGCGAGCAGCAGTCCGGCCTGACCGCCGTCGGGGCGTGCGCGCAGGAGGGCGACTCCGGCGCGCCCTACATCACCTCGAACGGTCAGGCACAGGGCGTGCACACCGGTGCGGGCGGTTCGGGCAACTGCACCAGCTACTTCACCCCGGTCCGGACCGCGACCAGCGCGCTGGGCCTGACGCTGACCACCGGCTGAGATCAGTCACCGCTACCCCGGACCATCCGGCGCAGCTTCGGGACCCGCTCGGCGAGCGTCCGCTCGAACCCCCGGCCCGACGGTGTGTAGTAGTCGGTCCCGACCACGTCGTCCGGCGGGTACTGCTGGCGCAGCACCCCGTCCGGGTCGTCGTGCGGGTACCGGTAGCCGACCGCGTTGCCCAGCTTCTGCGCGCCCGCGTAGTGCCCGTCCCGCAGGTGGGCCGGCACGGCGCCGACCTTCCCGGCCCGGACGTCGGCCATCGCCGCGTCGATCGCGGTGATCACGGCGTTGGACTTCGGCGCGGTCGCCAGGTGCACGGTGACCTGGGCCAGCGCGAGCCGGGCCTCCGGCATCCCGACCAGCTGCACGACCTGTGCGGCGGCGGTCGCGGCGGGCAGCGCGGTCGGGTCGGCGAGACCGATGTCCTCCGACGCGTGCACCATCAGCCTGCGCGCGATGAACCGGGCGTCCTCCCCGGCGACGATCATGCGGGCCAGGTAGTGCAGGGCCGCATCCGGGTCCGAGCCACGGATGGACTTGATGAACGCACTGATGACGTCGTAGTGCTGGTCCCCGGCCCGGTCGTAGCGGACGGCGACCTCGGTGACGGCCCGCTCGACGGCGTCCAGGTCGACGACGGAACCGCCCGCGCCGAGCACCCCGTCGGCGGCGGCCTCGAGCGCGGTGAGCGCGCGACGGCCGTCCCCCGCGGCCAGCCGCACCAGCGCGTCCTCCCCCTCGGGCGCCAGCTCCACCGTGCCGTTCAGCCCGCGCTCGGAGGTGACGGCGCGCCGCAGCAGCCGACGGACGTCGTCCTCGTCCAGGGACCGCAGCTGGAGCACCAGCGAACGGGACAGCAGCGGTGACACCACCGAGAACGACGGGTTCTCCGTGGTCGCCGCCACCAGCAGCACCAGCCGGTCCTCCACCGCGCCGAGCAGCGCGTCCTGCTGGGTACGGGAGAAGCGGTGCACCTCGTCGATGAACAGGACGGTCGTGGTGCCGCTGCGGTCGCGCCTGCGCCGGGCGTCCTCGATGACCGCTCGCAGCTCCTTCACCCCGGCCGAGAGCGCGGACAGCGCGACGAAGTGCCGGGCGGGCACACCGGGACCGGCACCACCGGCGCCGGCCATCAGCCGGGCGAGGGTGGTCTTGCCGGTGCCGGGCGGCCCGTAGAGCAGGACCGACGCCGCCGCGCCGCCGTCGAGCAGGCGGCGCAGCGGGGCGCCGGGCTTCAACAGGTCGGCCTGGCCCACGACCTCGTCCAGGGTCCGTGGACGCATCCGGGCCGCCAGCGGGGCGTCCGGGCGGGGGCCGTCGTCGGGGCCGTCCGCCCCGGGCCCGGGATCGATGTCGAACAGGCCGTCGCTACTCATCACCGCCCAGCCTGCCAGGACGGGACCGGAGGACGGTCAGGCGCGCTCCATCTCGTCCGCCAGGACGGGGGTGTGCACCGGGTTGTGCTCGTGGAACCGGTTCTCCGCGTAGGTGACCACGGCGGCCGCACCGAACACCGCACCGAGCGGGATGAACAGCACGGAGTAGACGAGCTCGGCGAGAACGCTGCTCAGGAAGGCGAACGGCACGGTCAGCAGACCGATCAGGACGCTCGCCACGACGAGCGTCAGCACCAGCAGCGCACCCCGGCCGAGCACCGGGAAGAACCGTGGGTTGACCAACGCGAACGTCCGGCCGATGCCGGCCCGCTCCACCGCGAGCACCCCGGCCAACGCACCGAAGAACACGGTCATGAGGTAGATGCCGGGGAGCACCAGCAGGATCATCCCGATCCCGGCGAGCAGCCCCGCGAGGAAGAACCAGCCGACGGCCGCGAGGCCACGGTCGGTCACGAACGCCCACACCTGCCGCGGCTCGTAGGGCCGACCCGCCGCGTCCCGCACGACGACGTACACCGTCGCCAGCATCCCGAGGGCACCCAGCACGATCGTCAGCACCGTGGTGACCAGGTTCGCCATCTCGAGGGCGAGGAGGCTGCCCAGACCCGGGAAGGCGCCCGGCACCGGATCGGCGCCCAGCCCGAGCAGCCGCAGCACCGCCTCCAGCAGCGCGATCGGCACCCAGACCGCCGCCTGCACGACCAGCAGCGGCTTCCAGCTGCGCTGGAGCACGCCGACGATCTTGGAGATCCAGTCGTTGAGCGAGAACGGCACCAGCGGGTCCGGGGAGGTCCCCGCGGCCGGGGCCGGCATCCCGGGGTGCCCGGCGGGCGGCTGGCCGGGATAGCCGCCGTACTGCTGACCGGGCGGGTACGACTGCTGGCCGTACGCGCCCTGGGTGTGCCGGCCGTAGGCATCCGGCGCACCGTGCTGCTGCCCGTATGGCGGTGCCCCGTACGGCTGCTGCCCGTACTGCTGCCCGTACTGCGGGGCGCCGTACGGGTGCTCGCCGTACTGCGGGACCTCGTACGGCTGATCACCGCCGGGTTGCTGACCACGGTGGTCCGGCGCGCCGGGGGGTGGCTGCGGGTGCTGCGCCTGCCCGTACGGGCCGTGACCGAAGGGCTGCTGCCCGGATCCCGGGCCGCCGGACCCCGCGGCACCCGCGTCGCCCGGCGAGCCCGCGGCCCCCTGCTGGTCGCCGCCCGCTGACGGCTCACTGCTCATGCGCGCGAAGATAGAGGTGCGACCGGCTGTCGCACGTCCGGTTCACCTAGCCGAACCCGATTCGTGACCTGGTCAGATGATCGTCACGGACCCCGGATCGTCGCCGGAACGCAACTCCGGTGACGCGCCGCGTCACCCCCCGGCAACACGGCCGGTGCACCCTTGCCGGGCATGGACACGATCCTCGGATGCCCGCTCTGCACCCGGCCACGGACCGCCGCCGACATCCATGACCTGAGCTGGAGCAGCCATCACGGCCCGGGCGGGGTCGTGTACGTCTGCGGCCCGTGCACCCGGGCCCGGCTGGTCGACCTCGAGTGCGGCCTGCTCGACCCGGCCCGCGAGGCCGCACCGGTGCCGGACCGGACGGCCCGGGCAGCCTGAACCGACCCGGCGGAGTCGGCTCCGTCACCGACGGCGTGGTCCCGGCCTCGGAACGCCCGTGCCCGACGTAGGGTCGGGCGCGTGCGCGAGATCCTCGAGTTGCTCGAACGGGACGCCTCCCTGAGCCACGACACCGTCGCGACCATGCTCGGACTGCCCGTCGACGAGGTCGACGCGCGGATCACCGAGTGGGAACGGACCGGCGTGATCCGGCGCCATCGCGCGGTCGTGGACTGGGCCCGCTACGAGGACGGCACCTCCGACGGAGCGCTCGCCGGCGCCGGCCGGGCGGGGGCCCGGGTGACGGCGTTCATCGACGTCGCGGTGGAACCCGCCCGCGGGGTCGGGTTCGACGACGTGGCCGCGCGCATCTCCCGGTTCGAGGAGGTCCGCGACTGCTACCTCGTCTCCGGCGGGCACGACCTGCGCTGCACGGTCGTCGGACCGGACATCCGGGCGATCAGCGACTTCGTGTCGCAGAAGCTGTCCACGATCGACCGTGTGCGTTCCACCGCCACCCACTTCGTGCTGGCGACGCACAAGCGCGACGGCGACTCGTTCGCCGAGCCGGAGGCCGACCACCGGTTGCCGGTGACGCCGTGAAGCCGCTCAACAGCACGATCACCGCCATCCCGCCGTCGGGCATCCGGCGGTTCTTCGACATCGCCGCGGAGATGGACGACGTCATCTCCCTCGGTGTCGGTGAGCCCGACTTCGTCACGCCGTGGCGGATCCGCGAAGCCGGCATCTACGCCCTGGAACGTGGTTACACCACCTACACCGGCAACGCCGGCCTCCCCCGGCTGCGCGAGCTGATCTGCGCCGACCTCGCGTCCCGGTACGAGGCCCACTACGACCCGGCCACCGAGTGCCTGGTCACCACCGGCGTCTCCGAGGGACTCGACCTGGCACTGCGGGTCCTGCTGGACCCGGGCGAGGAGGTGATCGTCCCCGAGCCCTGCTATGTCGCCTACCAGCCGTGCGTCTCCTTCGCCGGTGGGACGCCGGTGGGCGTGCCGACCCGGGCCGAGGACGGGTTCGCGATCGACGTCGCCGCCGTCGAGGCCGCGGTGACCCCCCGGACCAAGGCGGTCCTCATCGGTTCGCCGGCCAACCCGACCGGTGCCGTGCAGCCACCGGAGGTCCTGCGCGCACTGGTCGCGCTCGCCGAGCGGCACGACCTGTACCTGCTCTCCGACGAGATCTACGACCGGCTCACCTACGAGGGCACGCACACCTGTCTGGGTGCGGTGCCCGGCGCCCGGGAGCGCACCGTGGTGCTGGGCGGCTTCTCCAAGGCCCAGGCGATGACCGGGTGGCGGGTCGGCTGGCTCGCCGCCCCGGGGCCGATCGCCGAACTGTGCCTGCGGGTGCACCAGTACACGATGCTGTGCGCACCGCACGTCTCGCAGATGGCCGCGGTCGAGGCGCTGAGCAACGCCGAGCCCGACGTCGCCGAGATGGTCGCCGACTACGACCGCCGACGCCGGGTGTTCGTGAAGGGGCTGCGTGAGGCCGGGCTGGAGTGCCCCGAGCCGGCCGGCGCGTTCTACGCCTTCCCCAGCATCCGTTCGTCCGGCCTCGACGCGGAGACCTTCGCGGAGCGGCTGCTGCGCGAGGAGTCGGTCGCCGTGGTGCCGGGGACCGTGTTCGGCCCGTCCGGCGCAGGGCACATCCGCTGCTCGTACGCGACGGCGCTGCCCCAGCTGGAACAGGCCGTCGAGCGGATCGGGAACTTCCTGCGCCGCCTGTGAGCGGTGGCGGGCACCGATCGGCGCCCGCCACCTCGTCGTCCTGCGGTCAGGGGGCGATCAGGTCGTCGAACTCACCGTCGTGCACGCCCTGCAGGAACGCCGTGATCTCGGCTCGGGTGTAGGTCACGTACGCGCCGTCCGGCCGGGTCGAGTTGCGCACCGCGGCACCCCCGCCCGGCAGCGGGGCGACCTCGACGCACGCCCCGTTCGGGTTGCTGCGCACGCTCTTCCGCCACTGCAGGCCATCCGGCAGATCGATCTCGCTCATCGCGGTCCCTCCCGACGTTCTGGACTGATGCAATTGCAACCGTAGCAGTCGCCCGCTCCCCCGTTCGCCTTTCGCGACACGTCCGGGTGGTGGCACGAATGCGTGACGCAACCGCTACGATCGGCTCGCCGGGTCCTGGGGTGGACGGAACGGGCCCGGCCGCCGCAACGGCCGAACAGGGGAGAGTCACGGGTATGGATCGAGCGCGGTCGGTCACTCCGTCCGAGGTCGACGTCAGCACTCCGAGCGTCGCTCGCATGTACGACTTCTACCTCGGTGGCAAGGACAACTACGAGGTCGATCGGCAGGCCTGTGCCGCGCTGTCCGAGGCCGCCCCCGGTACCGCGGCGCTCGCGATCAACAACCGGCGCTTCCTCATCCGGGCCGTCCGCTACCTCGCCCAGGAGCACGGCATCCGGCAGTTCCTCGACCACGGGTCGGGCCTGCCCACCCAGGACAACGTGCACCAGGTCGCGCAGGCGGTGGATCCCTCGGCGCGCACGGTCTACATCGACAACGACCCGATCGTGCTCGCGCACGGCCGTGCACTCCTGGAGCAGGACGACGCGTCCACCGTCGTACAGGCCGACGTCCGCGACTTCGCGTCGGTCTACGGCGACCCGGAGGTCACCCGGCTGCTGGACTTCAGCCGCCCGACCGCCGCGCTGTTCCTGTCGTTCCTGCACTGCATCCCGGACTCCGACGACCCGGCCGGTCTGGTCGCCGGGGTGCTGGACCGGCTGCCGAAGGGCAGCGCGGTCGTCATCTCGCACCTGGCGAGCACCGATCCCGACGTGCGCCGCAGCCTCACCGACATGATGCTCGCCAACACCCAGGGCAACTGGGGCCGGGTGCGCACGCCGGACGAGGTCGAAGCGCTGTTCGGTGGGCTGTCGGTGGTGGAGCCCGGCATCGTCGAGGTCTCCACCTGGCACCCGGACGATGTGGCACCCGAGGTGCAGGTCACCAGGGAGTGGATCGAGTACGGCGGGGTCGCCTTCAAGAACTGACCACCCCCCGCCCGGCCGCTGCACCGGCCCAGCGGGGGTGGCGGCCGCCTAGAACATCCCGCGCAGCGACGAGATCATCGCCTGCGAGCGACGCGGCGTGAGGGCGGCCGCGGCGAGCCGGTCGATCAGCACCAGATAGGTCTCGACGTCGGACCGCTTGTCCAGGTACAGCGCGCTGGTCAGCTGTTCCAGGTAGACGATGTCCGGCAGGTCGGTGTCGGCGAACCGCAGGAGGATGAACGGGCCCCCCGTCGCGGCGGCGCCGCTCTGGTTGAACGGGAGCACCTGCAGTGTCACGTTCGGCAGCTCGGAGACCTTCAGCAGGTGCTCCAGCTGGTCACGCATGGCCTGGTCGCTCCCCATCGGCCGGCGCAGTGCCGCCTCGTCGATGACCGCCCAGAACTCCGGCGCCGACGCCCCTTCCAGGATCTGCTGCCGCTCCATCCGCAGCGTGACGCGGCGCTCGACCTCCGCCGGTGGGGCCGGTCGCCCCAGCTCGATCACGGCCCGCGCGTAGCCCTCGGTCTGCAGCAGGCCCGGAACGAACTGCGGCTCGTAGGTCCGGATGGTGACGGCCGCCTGTTCGAGTCCCACGTAGGTGGTGAACCAGTCGGGCATCGTGTCGCTGAACGGTTGCCACCAGCCCGGCTCGCTCGCTCGCTGCGCGAGGACCAGCAGCTCCTCCCGTTCGGTCTCGCCGATGTTGCCGTAGAGGGTCAGCAGGTCCGCGATGTCACGCTGCTTGAACCCGACCCGGCCGGACTCCATCCGGCTGATCTTCGCCTCGGAACCACGGATCAGGTCGGCCGCGACCGCCCGGCTGACGCCCGCGGCCTCCCGGAAGCGCTTCAGATGCGTCCCGACGAGGATGCGTAACGCCACCGGCCCGGTTGCGGTCTCGGCAGCTGCCGCACCGCTCGGACGAGACTCGCCGGAACCCATCAACCACCCCGGAACGTGGACGGACGTGTACGGAGAGTGTGTCATGCCGTGCCCATGACGTGGCCCGGCTCCCCTGGGCGGGATCATCTCACGGCGGAACACCGGGGACGCAAGCCCGGCGTCCGGCGCGTCGAGATGCTGCTCAGCGGGCACTCAGCCGGCCTCGACCCGGTCGCCGGCGGTGCTGAGCGGTCCCGGTGCGGTTCGTTCGGTCCCAGGGGTCGTCCCAGCACGGGCGGACCGTCCGGGACCGGCGCCGGACTACCGGTCGGCGGTTCGGAACGCCGGGAACACCGGCAGCTCGGACGGCGCGTCCGGGAACCGCACGTCGAGCGCTGCGACG
The DNA here is from genome assembly GCF_040659795.1 of Pseudonocardia sp. NPDC049635. Classification (NCBI taxonomy): domain Bacteria; kingdom Bacillati; phylum Actinomycetota; class Actinomycetes; order Pseudonocardiales; family Pseudonocardiaceae; genus Pseudonocardia; species Pseudonocardia sp. NPDC049635. The sequence continues at coordinate 25,377 of NZ_JBFAON010000001.1, read as the reverse complement.
ATCGCGGCGGCGAGCTCCGCCGTCGCGGCGCGGCCGGTCTCCGCGGTTGCGGCTCCCAGCCCCTGCCAGTAGTGGCGCAGCGCGGTGCTGATCCGCGGCGACCGGCCGGCGTCCCGGCCGATCGGGCGGTCCCGGTGCAGCACCCGGGGCAGCAGCTGCCAGGTCGACCACCACACCCAGAGCACGTGCGCGTCGGTCAACCGGGACTCCAGGAGCTCGGTGTCGTCGAGCTCCGGCCAGACCGGGGCGACCTCGGCGCGCCACGCGTCGAGCATCTGGTCGCGCACCGCGGACGGCAGGTCGAAACTGGCCGCGCAGCCGGGGAACGGCACCCGGACGTAGGCGGCGTCCAGCACGACGTCCCGGAAGCACCCCCACTCGAAGTCGACGAACCGCACCCCGCGGCTGGTGACGAGATTGTTGTCCGGGCAGGTGTCGGAGGGGCTGAAGGCCCGGAACCCGGTACCACCGAGCAGGCGGACGCCGCCGCGGGCCTCCAGCACGGCCATCTCCGACACCTCGATCCCGAGGGAGTCGGCGAGCAGTGCGGGCAGCCCGGCAAGCGCTGCCCTGGCCTGCTCGGCGATCGGGTCGCGGCGAACCTTCTCCCCCAGCCGCCGCAGCAGCGCCCCGAAGTCGCCCTCCCGGCCCGCGGTGGCGGCCTGCATCCGGCCCAGCCCCCTGGCCCAGCCGAGCAGGCAGATCCGCGCGGCCTCCCGGTCCGGGCCGAACAACTTGTCCGCGAGGGTCATGCTCCGCCCGAGGTCCTCGAGCACGAGCAGCCGTTGCTCCGGATCGTGGGCGATGATCACCGGGCTGGGCCGGACGTCGCTGGGCAGCGCGGTGAACAGCTGACAGGACGCGACCTCGTAGCGGTACGGGTCGGAGGCGATCGGCTCGTCGCCGGGGCCGGGCGGCGCGTACTGCTTGATCACCACGCTGCGCCGGTCCGAGAAGGGATTCTGCGCCATCCTCGCCCGGGCCACGACCGAGCGGCCGCTGCCGCCGAGGTCCTCCGGGTCCGAGAGCTCGATCTCCGATCCAGCCCGCCGGGACAGCAGCCGCGCGGCACCGGCCATCGCCGCGACCGCACCGGGTGTCGCCTGCGGATCGGTCATCGTCCGGGACCTTACCCCTCGTGACGGGCACGCCCCTCGGGACGGACGTGCTCGATCTCCAACCGGTCGGAGGCCACGGGCGGCACACCGCCGGGCCCCACCCCGGGGCTCCACGGGCCCGGTTCGACGACCGCGGGCCGGCACCGGGCGTCCTGGGCCCGGTTCGACGACCGCGGGCCGGCACCGGGCGTCCTGGGCCCGGTTCGACGACCGTGGGCCGGCACGGCGTGTCCTGGGCCACCCGGGGCCCCGGCCCCGGGTGGCCCGCCCGGCAGGGCCGGCCACCCGAAGGCCGGTCAGGCGGCGGGACCGGGCTTCTCCGGTGCGCCACCACCGGTCTCTGCCGGCTTGCCGGGGGCCGAACCACCGGGCGCCGGTGCGGCCGGACGCGCGTCCACCCCGGCTTCCTTGCGCTGGGCCGCGGTGATCGGGGCGGGCGCCTGGGTCAGCGGGTCGAAGCCACCACCGGTCTTCGGGAAGGCGATGACCTCGCGGATCGAGTCGCTGCCGGCGAGCAGCGCGGTGATCCGGTCCCAGCCGAACGCGATCCCGCCGTGCGGCGGAGGGCCGTAGGAGAACGCGTCGAGCAGGAACCCGAACTTCTCCTTCGACTCGGCCTCGGACAGCCCCATGACCTCGAAGACCCGCTTCTGGACGTCCGCGTCGTGGATACGGATCGACCCGCCACCGATCTCGTTGCCGTTGCAGACGATGTCGTAGGCGTAGGCCAGCGCCTTGCCCGGGTCCTGCTCGAAGGTGTCGATCCACTCGGGGGTGGGCGAGGTGAACGCGTGGTGCAGCGCCGTCCAGGCCCCGGCCCCGACGGCGACGTCGTCGCTGTCGGCGGTCGACTCGAACAGCGGGGCGTCCACGATCCACACGAACGACCAGGCCGACGAGTCGATCGCGTCGATCCGCCGGGCGATCTCGCCGCGGGCCGCGCCGAGCAGCGCGCGCGCCTCCGACGGGGTGCCCGCGGCGAAGAAGATGCAGTCACCGGGGTTCGCGCCGGTGGCCTCGGCCAGACCGGCCCGCTCGGCCTCGGAGAGGTTCTTCACGACCGGGCCCCGCTCGTCGACCGAACCGTCCTCGCCGATCAGCACGTACGCCAGTCCCCGGGCGCCGCGCTGCTTGGCCCACTCCTGCCAGCCGTCGAGCACCTTGCGTGGCTGCGACGCCCCGCCGGGCATGACGACGGCCCCGACGTAGGGGTTCTGGAAGACCCGGAAACCGGTACCCGCGAAGTAGTCGGTCAGCTCGGTCAACTCGATACCGAACCGCAGGTCCGGCTTGTCGGAGCCGTAGCGCGACATCGCCTCGGCGTAGCTCATCCGCGGGATGGGGGTGCTGATCTCGTGCCCGACCAGCTTCCAGACCGCGACCAGCACGCGTTCGGCGAGCGCGATGACGTCGTCCTGGTCGACGAAGCTCATCTCGATGTCGAGCTGGGTGAACTCCGGCTGCCGGTCGGCACGGAAGTCCTCGTCGCGGTAGCAGCGCGCGATCTGGTAGTAGCGTTCCAGGCCGCCGACCATGAGGAGCTGCTTGAACAGCTGCGGGCTCTGCGGCAGGGCGTACCAGGATCCGGGGCGCAACCGCGCGGGGACCAGGAAGTCGCGGGCGCCCTCCGGGGTGGAGCGGGTGAGGGTCGGCGTCTCCACCTCGATGAAGTCCTCGGCCGCCAGCACGTCACGGGCCGCCTTGTTGACGTCGCTGCGCAGCTTCATCGCCGCAGCCGGCCCGGGGCGGCGCAGGTCGAGGTAGCGGTGCGTCAGCCGGATCTCCTCGCCGACATCGCTGTGCTCGTCGATCGGGAACGGCAGCGGCGCCGACTCGGACAGGACGGTCAACTCGGTGACGGTGACCTCGATGTCACCGGTCGGCAGTTCGGGGTTCTCGTTCCCGGCCGGGCGCGTGACGACGGTCCCGACGACCTGCACGCAGAACTCCGAGCGCAGCCGGTGGGCCCGCTCGGCCATCTCGCCCTCGCGGAACACGACCTGGGCGGACCCGGACCGGTCGCGCAGGTCGATGAAGATCACGCCGCCGTGATCCCGGCGGCGGGCCACCCATCCGGCGAGGGTCACGGTCTGGCCGGCGTTCTCGGCACGCAGCGTGCCGACGGGGTGGGTTCGCATCACGGCGGACAAGGCTATCCGCACACCCCGGAGGGCCCGCCACCAGGTTTGCGCCCGGCCGCTCGGGCGTCGGGCCCGGGCCCGGACCCGGGTGATCGGGCCGGCGCGACCGCTCGTCCGCCCGGGTGTCAGATCAGGCTCAGCTGACCCTCCCTCGGGTCGGGCGGTGCCACCGGCGGGAGCGGCCCCCGCCGGGCCCGTCCCGGATCCCGGGTGGTCGCCACCTGCCGTGCGCCTCCGCGATCATCCGGGCTCGTCTCCGGCCGGTCCAGCCCGTGCCGGGCGAGCAACGGCGCCACCCGGCGGGCGAGCGCGTCCCGGTAGTCGCGCCCCACGTACGCACCGCGCCGGTAGAGCCGCTCGTAGCGCGGCAGCAGCGCCGGGTGCTCCCGGCCCAGCCACTGCAGGAACCACTCGCGGGTGCCCGGCCGCAGGTGCAGCGCCAGTACCGTCGCGCTGCGCGCCCCCGCGGTGGCGATCTCACCGAGCAGCGCGTCGAGCGCGTCCTCGGAGTCGGTGAGCCACGGCAACACCGGTGCGACCATGACACCGCAGGCCAGGCCGGCATCGGTGATCCGGCGGACCAGGTCCAGCCGCGCCCGCGGGCTCGGCGTGCCGGGCTCGAGCCGGGCCTGCAGTCCACGGTCGAGCAGCGCGACCGAGACACCCGTGCCGACCCGGACGTCGGCGTTCGCCGCGGCCAGCTCGGGCAGGTCGCGGGCCAGCACGGTGCCCTTGGTCAGGACCGAGAACGGTGTCCCGGACCGGGCGAGCGCGGCGATCACCCCGGGCATCAGCCGGTACCGGCCCTCGGCCCGCTGGTACGGGTCGGTGTTGGTGCCCATCGCGACGTGCTCCCGCCGCCATCCGGGGCGGGCGAGCTCCCGCTCCAGGACCCGGGCGACGTTGACCTTGACCACGATCTGCGAGTCGAAGTCCGCGCCCGCGTCCAGGTCCAGGTAGGTGTGGGTGTTGCGGGCGAAACAGTTGTGGCTGATCACGCCGGCCGCGACGAAGTCGCCGGTGCCGGTGGTGATGTCGAACATCGGCACGATCTCACCGGTGTCGTGCACCTCGACCACCCGGGGCGCACCGTCCGGCGGTTGCTCGACCAGTGCGCCCGCGACGTCGCGGACCCGGGAGACGGCCGGATCGGCCACCGCGACCAGACGCAGCTGCTCCGCGGCCCCGCCGAGCACCCGCAGCGCCCGACCTCCCGGGCGGCCGGTCGGTTCGGAGGCCACCCGGAACCCGAGCCGGCGCAACGCCTGCACCGTCGCCCGGGTCAGTCGCTCGTCACCGGGGGTGATCCGCAGGACGCCAGCGCTCACCTCACCGCTCGCGTCGAGCACGCCGCCGAGGAACCCGGCGGACCAGCCCGGCCCCGGGTGCTCCGGCCATTCCACCGGCGAGGCCGTCGCACGGTCCTGCAGCAGCCGGGCGCCGCAGGCGCGCGGTGCCGGCACCGCGGGCCGCCGGGCATCCCCCGGCCGGGCGCCCGCCGGGGCACCACCGACCGGGGCGGCAGCGCCGACACCCGCGCCGCCGACACCCGCGGTCGCCCGCCCGAGGGCACCCGCCGTACCGGCCCGACGCCCCGCGCTGCCCGAGGTGAGCAGGTGATGGGCCCGGGCGAGTGCCTCCAGCTCGACCCATGCCGACGGGAACGGCTCCACGGACCGCTCGCTGCGGGCCGTGTCCGCGCGGACGAGGCCGCACAGGTAACCCTCCGCCCAGCCCGCGGGGTGACGCTGCGCGGGCATCGCCGCCGAGCCGGGCCCGACCAGCTCCGATCCGGTGCTCAGGTGCGGCCGGTCCGCGGACGAGCGGCACCGCCCCGGCCGGACGTGCGCCCAGCCGCGGCCGGTGAGGAACCGGTGCTCGGCCGAGGTGACCAGGACCGTCCCGTCGTCGAGCGTCACCCGCTGCGCGCGACGACGGGTCGACCAGTGGGCCAGCACCGGGGTGCGCACGAACCGCCGGCGGCCCCGGCCGTCGGTCACGGTGCCGATCACCTCGTCACCGGGGCGGAGCTCGGCGATCGGCCGGGCCCGGCCATCGGCCGTCAGCACCGGGGTGTCCCCGTGCAGGCAGTAGGTACAGGCGTGTGCGCAACCCCGGTACGGGTTCACCGTCCACCCGAACGGCACCGGTGACGACGAGGCCACCCGGTTCAGCGCCGAGTGTGCCTCCACCTCGTGGAAGACCATCCCCGCGAACTCCGGTGTCCGCACCGAGCGCAGGAGACCCCGCATCCCCGGCAGCACCGCATCCGCCCCGACCCCGTCGGCCCCCACCTGCTGTCCGCTCCACCGCACGAGCATCAGTCGAACACAAGTTCGAACGACGGGCAACCGGTCGTCGCCGGGCGGTGTCCTCCGGGCGAGCACCGTCCCGACGCCGGGTGATCACTTGCGAGGATGCCGGGGTGCAGCCCGACGATCCCGAGCGGTCTCCCGGTGACGCGCGTCCGGACCGGGCGACCGGTGGGCGACGCCGGGCGGACGGGACCGGCAGGCACCACCGGCCCGGGGCACCGGACCGGCCCCGGTGGACGACGGACCCGGCGGCCTCCCCCGAGGACCGTCCGGCAGGTCCCGGCCGGTCCGGGGGCCGGGTGTACACCCCGCGCACCACGGCGGGCGACCCGGTCGGGCGCGCCGACACCGGCCCGGGAACGGATCATGCGGGCCGCCGCCCACGCGCTGCCGAGGGCCGCGGCCACGATCCTGCCCCGCACGGGGCCGGCTCGCGCAGGCGCACCGCCGGGACCGGCCCGGCCGGAGATCCGACGGGACCTCGCCCGTGGGATGCCGCACCACGCACCCGTGCCGGTGAACCCGGGCCACGCGGGCACCGTGCCCGGACGGACGGCACCGGTCCACCCGCGACCCGTCCGCGCGGCGCGGGCCCCCCGTCCACACACGGCAGCGAGAGCGGGACCGGCCGGCGGCCGCCCCACGTCCGGACGGTCGAGGGCGACGCTGACGGCGGGCGGCCGGACACCGGCGGTCACGGCACATCCTACGGTGCCGCCGGATCCCCGCACCGCGGGGCAGCGCACGATGCCCCGCACGACGCAGCACACGGCCCCGGTGGGCGCCCCGGCCGGGGGCTGCACGGCAGCGGCCGGTCGGGGCGGCATCCGGAGTCCCCGCCGGACGACGACCCCTGGTCCGAGGAACCCGGCCCGGACGACGCCGGACCGCGCGGGGCGTCCGCTCCGGCCGGGCGGCGGACCGCCACCCCGGCCGGCTCCGGCCGTGCACACCGAGCGGGCCCGGGTCACGACCCCCGCTCCGGGCACGGGCACGGGCACGGGCACGGGCACGGCAGCCCCACCCCGGCCGGACGTCGGGTACGGAACCTGCTGGTCGCGCTGCTGATCCCGTGTGCGCTCGCGACGCTGGCCGGTGTCGCACTGCTGTGGCCCGGGGACGTCCCGACCCCCGATCTCCCGCCGACCCAGCAGGTGCATGGTGACGTCACCGCCGTCGCGATCGCGGACTGCTCCCCCGGCTCCGGGGACGGCGCCTGCACCGGCGTCACGATCGCGATGACCGACGGTCCGCGGGCCGGCCGTGACCTGGTGCAGCTGGTCCCGAACGAGCCGTCCAGCCCACGGTTCGCCGTCGGTGACCCGGTGACGCTCGCCTGGTCCGGTGGCGATCCCGACTCGGCCGGGTCCTACCAGCTCAACGACTTCCAGCGGGCGCCGGCGCTGATCTGGCTGGCGGCCGCGTTCGCGCTGGCGGTCGTCCTGCTCGGGCGCCTGCGCGGGTTCGCCGCCCTGGTGAGCCTGCTGCTGACGTTCGCCATCCTGCTGTGGTTCGTGCTCCCCGCGATCCTCTCCGGTGGCCCACCGCTCGCCGTGGCGGTGACCGGCGCCTGCCTGATCATGTTCGTGGTGCTGTACCTGACCCACGGGTTCAGCGCCCGGACGTCCTGCGCGGTGCTCGGCACGCTCGTGTCGCTGGCCCTGATCGGGGTGATCGGCTACGGCTTCACCGCCGCTGCGCGGCTCACCGGGCTCGACGACACCACCGCCAACCTCATCGGCACCCTCGGCGGGGCCCCGATCGACCCCCGCGGCCTGGTGCTGGCCGGGCTGGTCATCGGTGCGCTCGGTGCGCTCGACGACGTGACGGTCACCCAGGCCTCGGCGGTCTGGGAGCTCGGCGCGGCGAACCCGGAGCTGGGCGCCCGTGAGCTGTTCTCGGCCGGGATGCGGATCGGGCGCGACCACGTCGCGTCCGCGGTGAACACCCTGGTGCTCGCCTACGCGGGTGCTGCGCTGCCGTTGATGCTGCTGTTCTCGGTCGCCGCCGGAGGCGTGACGGACGTGCTGACCAGCCAGGACGTCGCCACCGAGATCGTCAGGACGCTGGCGGGCAGCATCGGCCTGGTCGCCGCGGTGCCGGTCACCACCGGTCTGGCCGCCCTCGTCGCGGCCCGCCGCTGATCCGCCGCCGGCACACCGGCCGTCCCGGGCGCCGGACCGGGCCGGGACGCCGGGGGACCGCGGCGGGCAGGTCCGTCACGGACGGCGGGCGAGCAGGTGCGCCTCGCCGTCGGCCTCGTGGTGGGCGAGCACGTCGAACCCGTCGGGCCCGCCGAACGCCGCGACGAGTTCACCTGGAGCCGCCCGGAACCGGCCACCGCTGTCACCGACCTCGGACCGCACGGTGATCGCGAGCAGCCCACCCGGGGCGACCGCGGCGGCCAGCACCGGATAGAGGGCGGGCGCCCGGAACCGCTGGCAGACGACGACGTCGTAGACGCCGTCCTCGGTGGGGAACCCGTCGTCGAGGTCGGCCTCGACCCAGCGGATCCGGCCGGGCGGGGCGACCGCGGTGGCCAGCCGGGCCCCCGCGGCGAGCCCGGCCGGTGACACGTCGACCGCGACGACGTCGAGCCCCCGCCCGGCCAGCCACACCGCGACCGCGCCACGCCCGCAGGCGACATCGAGTGCCCGGCCGGAACCGGGGACGAGATCGAGCCTGCCGCGCAACGCGTCCGGGGGCTGCGCGGTCCCGACGCCGGCGGCCCCGTGCCTGCGGTCCCAGTCCTCCCGGTCCGACGCGGCCATCGCGGCGCTCAGCCGACCTCGGCGGCGACCGCGGTCACCACGGCCTCGACCACGCCGTCGAGCGGGACGTCCTGCTGGTCGCCGGAGACCAGGTCCTTCAGTCCGATCGTGCCGTTCTCCAGGTCGCGGGCGCCGAGGACGAGCGCGAACCGGGCCCCGGAGCGGTCGGCCGTCTTCATCGCACCCTTCAGGCCGCGGTTGCCGTAGGACAGGTCGACCCGCACGCCCTGCGCGCGCAGGCGGGCCGCGACCACGACCAGCCTGCGGCGGGCGTCCTCCCCCAGCGGCACGCCGAACACGTCGACGCGGGACGCCGACCAGGGCTGCACGCCCTCGACACCGCAGGCCAGCAGCGTGCGGTCGACGCCGATGCCGAACCCGACCCCGGACAGGTCCGGCCCGCCGAGGGTGCCCATCAGGCCGTCGTAGCGGCCACCGCCGCCGATCCCGGACTGGGCGCCGAGTCCGTCGTGCACGAACTCGAACGTCGTCTTCGTGTAGTAGTCCAGGCCGCGCACCATCCGCGGGTTCGGGGTGTAGGCGATACCGAGGTCGTCCAGGTGGGCCAGCACGGCCGCGTGGTGCTCCGCCGCCGCCGCCGAGAGGTGGTCCATCAGCAGCGGGGCCTGCGCCATCGCCGCCCGGACCTCGGGACGCTTGTCGTCCAGCACCCGCAGCGGGTTGATCGCGGCCCGCTCGCGGGTCGGCCCGTCGAGGTCGAGCCCGGCGAGGTAGTCCTGCAGCAGCTCGCGGTAGCGCGGACGGCACTCGGCGTCACCCAGCGAGGTGATCTCCAACCGGTAGCCGGTGAGGCCCAGTGCCCGGAACCCCTCGTCGGCGATCGCGATGACCTCGGCGTCGAGTGCCGGATCGTCGACCCCGATCGCCTCGACCCCCACCTGCTGCAGCTGCCGGTAGCGTCCGGCCTGCGGGCGCTCGTACCGGAAGAACGGCCCGGCGTAGCGCAGCTTGACCGGCAGGCCCTGCTTGTCGAGGTTGTGCTCGATCACCGACCGGACGACGCCCGCGGTGCCCTCCGGCCGCAGCGTCACCGAGCGGTCGCCCCGGTCGGCGAAGGTGTACATCTCCTTGGAGACGACATCGGTGGACTCGCCCACCCCGCGGGCGTAGAGCCCGGTGTCCTCGAAGACGGGCAGCTCGATGTGGCCGTACCCGGCGCGCGCCGCCGCCCCGGCGAGGGTGTCCCGGACGTGGGTGAACCCGGCCGATTCCGGCGGCAGGTACTCCGGGATGCCCTTCGGCGCGGCGAACGGCTCGGGCTTGCCCGCCCGGCGCTGCGCCTGCTGCTCGGTGGCGGTCACTGCAGGTCCACGTCCTCTCGTGCCGGTGCGCACAGGCTCTCCAGCGTAGAACCGGTGGCTCCCGGATTCGCTCCCAGGTGCCCCGATACCCTCCGACACGACGTTGATCGACCAGGGAGCAGCACGAGCGTGGCGACGAACGAGCAGCGCCGGGAGGCGGCCAAGCGGAAGCTGGCGGCCCAGCAGGCCCGCCGGGCCGAGCGGGCCCAGAAGCAGAAGCGCAACACCACGATCGCCGTCGTGGCGACGGTGCTGGTGGTCGCCGTGGCCGCCGGCGGCGTCTACGCGCTGACGGCCGCGTGGGGCGGTGGCGAGGCCGAGCCCGCCGACCCGGCCGCACAGGCCCAGCAGAACAGCGGACCGGACACCTCCGGGCTCCCGGTCGCCCCGCTGCCGGTCCGGCCCACCGCGCTGCCCGCATCGGTGGACTGCGCCTATCCGGCAGAGCAGCCGGCGGCGAAGCCGGTCGATCCGCCCGCCGAGGGCGCGACCCCCGCCGAGGGCACGGTCCAGGCGTCGTTCACCACCAGCGCCGGCACGATCGACCTGACGCTGGACCGGGCGCTGGCGCCGTGCACGGTGAAGAGCTTCGAGAGCCTGATCGAGCAGGGCTACTACGACGGCACGTCCTGCCACCGGCTGACCACCAGCCCCGGACTGCAGGTGCTGCAGTGCGGCGACCCGACCGGGCAGGGCTCCGGCGGTCCCGGTTACACCATCCCGGACGAGGTGTTCGACGGCCTGACCTACGGCCGCGGGATGCTGGCGATGGCGAAGACGGCGGCCCCCGACTCGGGCGGCAGCCAGTTCTTCATGATCTACGGTGACGCGCAACTGCCGCCGGAGTACACCGTGTTCGGCTCGATCGGCGAGGAGGGTTTGCGGACTCTGGACGCGGTCGCCCGCGCAGGCGAGTCGACCGGGGGCGGGGACGGCACCCCGAACACCCCGGTCGACATCGAGGGGGCGACGGTCGGCTGATCCGGGTCCCGGGGGCGGGACATCCGCCCCCGGGACGGCAGCGCTGTTCAGGCCGCCGAGGTGACCCGGTAGACGTCGTAGACGCCCTCGATGTTGCGCACCGCCTGCAGCAGGTGGCCGAGGTGCTTCGGGTCGCCCATCTCGAACGAGAACCGGGACACCGCCACCCGGTCCCGTGAGGTCGTCGTCGACGCCGACAGGATGTTGACCTTCTCGTCGGCCAGCACCTTCGTGACGTCGGAGAGCAGCCGGTGCCGGTCCAGCGCCTCGACCTGGATCGCGACCAGGAACACCGACTCCGGCGACACCGACCAGGCGACGTCGACCAGACGTTCGGACCGGGCGGTGAGGTCGCCGGCGTTGGTGCAGTCGGTGCGGTGCACGCTGATCCCGCCGCCGCGGGTGACGAACCCGAGGATCTCGTCACCGGGCACCGGGGTGCAGCAGCGGGCGAGCTTGACGTAGAGGTCGTCCATCGCGTTGCCGTCGCCGTCCTGCACGACGACGCCCGCGTTCCCGGACGGCCTGCGGTGCCGGACCGTGGACGGCGTCGCCCGCTCGGCGAGCTCCTCCTCGGCCTCCTCCTCGCCGCCGAACCAGGCGACCAGTCGCTGCACGACGTGCTGGGCACTGGTCTGGTGTTCACCGACCGCGGCGTAGAGCGCGGAGACGTCGGGGTAGTGCAGCTCGCGGGCGATCGCGGACATCGCGTCGCCGGAGATGAGCCGCTGCAAGGGCATCCCGGTGCGGCGCGCCTCCCGGGTGATCGCCTCCTTGCCCTCCTCGACGGCCTCCTCGCGGCGTTCCTTGGCGAACCACTGCTTGATCTTCGCCTTGGCCCGCGGCGACTTCGCGATGGACAGCCAGTCGCGGCTGGGCCCGGCGTCCTCCGCCTTGGAGGTGAAGATCTCCACCACGTCACCGGAGGACAGCTGGCGCTCCAATGCGACCAGCTTGCCGTTCACCCGGGACCCGATGCAGCGGTGCCCGACCTCGGTGTGCACCGCGTAGGCCAGGTCGATCGGGGTGGACCCGGTCGGCAGGGTGACGACGTCGCCCTTCGGGGTGAACACGAAGATCTCCCGGGCGGCGAGGTCGAATCGCAGCGAGTCGAGGAACTCACCGGGGTCGGCGGCCTCGCGCTGCCAGTCGAGCAGCTGGCGCATCCACGCCATCTCCTCGACCTCGACCTCCTTGCCGGAGCCGCCCTTGACCTCTTTGTAGCGCCAGTGCGCGGCGATGCCGTACTCGGCGGTGCGGTGCATCGCGTGCGTCCGGATCTGCACCTCGAGGGGCTTGCCGTCCGGGCCGATCACCGTGGTGTGCAGCGACTGGTAGACCCCGAACCGGGGCTGCGCTATGTAGTCCTTGAACCGGCCCGGCATCGGCTGCCACAGCGCGTGCACCATGCCGATCGCGGCGTAGCAGTCCCGCACCTCGTCGACCAGCACGCGGACGCCGACCAGGTCGTGGATGTCGTCGAAGTCGCGGCCCTTGACGATCATCTTGCGGTAGATCGAGTAGTAGTGCTTGGGGCGCCCCTCCACCTTCGCCGAGATGCGCGCCGAGTCCAGCTGGGCGGCCACCTCGTCGATGACCTGACGCAGGTAGGTGTCCCGCGACGGGGCCCGGTCGGCGACCAGCCGGACGATCTCCTGGTACTTCTTCGGCTGCAGGATCGCGAACGACAGGTCCTCCAGCTCCAGCTTGACGGTGGCCATGCCGAGCCGGTGCGCGAGCGGGGCGAACACCTCCAGGGTCTCGTTCGCCTTCTTGACCTGCTTCTCCGGGCGCAGGAACCGCATGGTGCGCATGTTGTGCAGCCGGTCGGAGAGCTTGATGACCAGCACCCGGGGGTCGCGGGCCATCGCGACCACCATCTTGCGGATGGTCTCGGCCTCGGCGGCGGTGCCGAACTCGACCTTGTCGAGCTTGGTGACGCCGTCGACCAGGTGTGCGACCTCGTCGCCGAAGTCGGCACGCAGCCGTTCCAGCGAGTAGTCGGTGTCCTCCACGGTGTCGTGCAGCAGCGCGGCGACCAGCGTCGTGGTGTCCATGCCCAGCTCGGCCAGGATCGTCGCGACGGCCAGCGGGTGCGTGATGTACGGGTCACCGGACTTGCGGGTCTGCCCCTGGTGCTTGGCCTCCGCGACGTCGTAGGCCCGCTGCAGCAGGACGAGATCGGCCTTGGGGTGCAGCGAACGGTGCACCGCGGCGAGCGGTTCCAGCACCGGTGTCACGATCGCGACCCGCTGCGGCGTCATCCGGCGCGCGATCCGGGCCCGTACCCGCCGGGTCGCGGACGGACGGGGCGGTTCGTCGTCGGGCGTGAGCGGGCGCGTGGCGGGGTGCGCACCCGCCGGGGTGCTCGTCCGGTCGACCTCGGTCACCACACCTCCTGCTCGTACCCGGTAGCGGTGGTCCGTGGCCGAGGATAGTCCGCGGACCGGCGCGGGGCGGACCCGCGCCGCCCGGCGCCTCCACGACGGACGCGACGGGCGACCGGTCCCGGTCAGCGACCGGTCACAGGGCGGCCCGCAGGACGTCGGCCACGGGCGTCGGCGCGCGCCCGAGGAGATCGGCGAGATCGGAGCTCTCGATGTCGAGGGCGCCGCCCGCGATCGCCTCGTCCATCGCGGCGACGAAGCCGGCCGTCGCCTCGTCGAGGCCGGCGGCGGTCAGGGCGGCCACGAGTTCGGCCGCCGGGACCGCCCGGTGGGCGACCTGCCGGCCGCTCACCTCGGAAAGGGTCGCTGCCAGCTCGGTGAGCGTGAGCGGCGGCCCGGCCAGCTCGTAGGTCCGCCCGTCGTGGCCGTCCGTGGTCAGCACGACCGCCGCCGCGCCGGCGAGGTCCCGACGTGCGGCGGCACCGATCCGGCCGGTCCCGGTCGCGCTGAGGATCTCCCCCCGTGCCAGGTACTCGGCGGCCCGGTCGGTGTAGTTCTCGAGGTACCAGTTGTTGCGCAGCACGGTGTACGGCAGACCGGAGCCGGCGAGCAGCTCCTCGGTCCGCCGGTGCTCCGGTGCCAGCGCCAGCGGGGAGGTGTCCGCCCGGGTGAGGCTGGTGTAGGCGATCGCCGAGACACCGCTCTCGCGCGCCGCGTCGACCACGTTGGCGTGCTGTGCGAACCGCTGGCCGACGGCGTCACCGGAGACCAGCAGCAACCGGTCGACACCGTCGAACGCGGCCCGCAGCGACGCCGGATCGGTGTAGTCGCCCCGGCGCACCTGCACCCCGCGTCCGCTCAGGTCCTCGGCCTTCTGCGGGGTGCGGGCGACGGCGACGACGTCGCCCGCGGGGACCCCCCGGGCGAGCAGCTCCTGCACGACGAGGGAGCCGAGGTGCCCGCCGGCTCCGGTCACGGCATAGATGGTCACGATGTCCTCCGGGGACGTGTCGGTCACCGGGCTCGTCCGAGCCGGCACCTGCACTAACTATTCGTAAGTGCGTCCACATCCACTGGTGCCTATACTGAGACCATGACCACACCGTCCGAGCAGCGGGACCCGGAGCCGTCCGACGAGGTCGTCACGAGCGTGTTCGCGCGCCGGTGCGACTCGCGTACCGCGCTCGAGACCGTCGGGAGCAAATGGGGCATCCTCGCGCTGCTCGCGCTGGGTGAGGGCGCGTTCCGGTTCAACGGCCTGCGCCGCAAGGTCGACGGGGTGAGCGAACGGATGCTCGCGCGCACCCTGCAGAGCCTGGAACGGGACGGTCTGGTCGTCCGCGAGGTGCACAGCACGATCCCGCCCAGGGTCGAGTACTCCCTGACACCGCTCGGCCGCCGGGTGGCGACGACGCTGCGCGGGCTCGCCGACATCCTGGAGGGCTCCGTCCCGGAGCTGCTCGAGGCACGACGACGCTACGACGACGCCCACCCCGCCTGAACGGACCGCGTCTCAGGCGGTGAGCAGCGCGTCCACCCGCACGTCGCCGAGCCGACCTCGGCCGCGCAGGGCAGTGAGTTCCAGCAGGGTGCCGAACCCGACGATGTCCGCGCCGACGTCGGTCAGCAGCGCGCAGGCCGCCGCGGCCGTCCCTCCGGTGGCGAGCACGTCGTCGACGACGTAGACGCGGGTGCCGGGCTCGACGACGTCCGCCGGGAGCTCCAGGGTGGCGCTGCCGTACTCCAGGTCGTAGCTGCGCGACGCGGCGACCGCGGGCAACTTGCCCGCCTTGCGCACCGGGACGGTCCCGACCCCGGCGACCAGTGCCACCGCGGCGCCCAGCAGGAAACCGCGGGCCTCGACACCCACCACCAGCTCTGCCTCGCCGGTGTGCGCGGCCAGCTCGGTGGCCACCGTCGCGAACGCCCCGCCGTGCGCGAGCACCGGCGTGATGTCGCGGAACAGCACCCCGGGCTCCGGGTGGTCGGGTACCGAGCGGATCAGGTCGGCGATCCGCTGCAGGTCCTCCGCGGAGTCCCCGTCGAGACCGGGCCCGGGCCGGATGTCGTCGACGGCGGTCACCGGCGGACCGGCTCGTTCGTGCCGGTGGGCCGGGACGACGAGGAGGAGGCGGGGCTCGTACTGCTCACGACCGCGAGGATATCCGCCGCCGTCGCCGTCACGCGGTGCGGTGCACACCCCGCCGGCGGCGCCGCGCGCCCGGTGCGGTCACCGATCGGCCCGTCGCACAGCGGATCGCACAGCGAGGTGTTCAGCGACCGCGCGGGGCCCCGGTCGGGCCGGGCCCGCCGGCGGCTCAGTGGATCGTCGGCTTGTTCTCCGGCTGCTGCTGCGAGGCGTCGGCGGACTCGGTGGAGCCACCGGACTCGTCCTCCGACGTCGGGTCGGGGTTGACCTTCTCCCGGATCGCCGCGCGCAGCCAGGTCGTGACCACGCCGTCGGCGATCTCGAGGTCGATCGTGTCCTCGTAGGAGGCGTCGGTGACGGTTCCCCGCAGCCCGGACGTGGTGACGACGACGTCGCCGTCCTCCAGCGCCTGCTGCATCGCCTGGGTCTCCATCATCTGCTTGCGCTGCCTGCGGCCGTTGAGGAACAGCGGCACGAACAGCAGCAGGATGAGGAGGAAGGGCAGCAGGGACAGCAGACCGGAACCACCGGCCTCCTGCGCAAGAATCAGATCCATCGTGCGGGGTCTCCGTCTCGTCTCGCCACGTATCAGTGTGCCGGTCGCCGGGAAATCATCGAGCACCCCCCCGACCGTTCAGGCCGCTCGTCGCAGAAATGCAGGGACGAACGGTGGTGCTGCGTTGCCCCACCACTCAACGGCGCTGATGCGTGGATTGTCCCACACTGCCCGATCCGAACCCGCAGTCCGTGCCGGGCGGTCCGCGCAGGCCCGCCGCACCGCCCCGAACCGGGCAGCCGACCGGCGACGCAGCGACGACGGTACCGCTACCCGGGCGGGCCGCGCCGTGACCGGGTCGGCGGATTGCTCCGAATTGCCGCAGACCGGACGGAATGCACCGGAGAACGGCATCGTGAACGATTCGCGGAACGGGCCCGAGAGCGAGCCGACACAATTCCCGGAGCGGTCCGGAATCAGAACAGCGGTTCGATCCGGTGCCCGGCCGGCGCGTCGGCGGGCGCGGTCAGCCCCAGGTGCGACCACGCCAACGGGGTCGCGACCCGGCCGCGGGGGGTACGGGCGAGCATCCCGGCCCGCACGAGGTAGGGCTCGCAGACCTCCTCGACGGTGCCCTGGTCCTCCCCGACCGCGACCGCGAGGGTGGAGATCCCGACCGGCCCCCCGTGGAACGAGCGGACGAGCGCGCCGAGCACCGCCCGGTCCAGCCGGTCGAGGCCCAGCTCGTCGACGTCGTACACGGCGAGAGCGGCGCGGGCGATGTCGCGGCGGATCACGCCGTCCGCGCGCACCTCGGCGAAGTCCCGGACGCGGCGCAGCAGGCGGTTCGCGACCCGGGGCGTGCCGCGGCAGCGCCCGGCGATCTCCTCGGCGCCGTCCGGGCGCAGGTCGATACCGAGGATCCCGGCGGCCCGGCGCAGCACCTGCTCCAGCTCGGCGTCGTCGTAGAACTCCATGTGGGCGGTGAAACCGAACCGGTCCCGCAGCGGCCCGGTCAGCGAACCGGCCCGGGTGGTCGCGCCGACCAGGGTGAACGGCGCGACGTCGAGCGGGATCGAGGTGGCACCCGGGCCCTTGCCGACGACGACGTCCACCCGGAAGTCCTCCATCGCCAGGTAGAGCATCTCCTCGGCGGGCCGGGCGGTGCGGTGGATCTCGTCGATGAACAGGACGTCACCGGGGACCAGGTTGGACAGCATCGCGGCCAGGTCACCGGCCCGCTCCAGGGCGGGCCCCGAGGTCAGCCGGATCGCGGCGCCCATCTCCTGCGCGACGATCATCGCGAGGCTGGTCTTGCCGAGGCCGGGCGGCCCGGACAGCAGGATGTGGTCCGGCGGGTCGCCGCGCCGCCGCGCCCCCTCCAGCACCAGCTGCAGCTGCTCGCGGACCCGGGGCTGGCCGACGAACTCGTCCAGCGACCGCGGCCGCAGGGACGCCTCGACGTCGAGATCCTCGGGGTGGACGACGGCGTCGACGTCGCGGAACTCGGTGTCGTCCCCGCCCGGGCCTGCGGTCACCTCGACCGGCCCAGCGACGACAGCGCGGTGCGCAGCAGCGTGCTGGGCCCGGCGTCCGGTGAGCCGGCCAGCACCGCGTCGACCGCCTGCTCGGCGGGCTTCTGGGTGAAGCCGAGACCGAGCAGCGCCTCGACCACCTGGTCGCGGGTGGAGGTGACGCCGGACGGGGAGGCGGCCGCCGCGGGCGAGGCCGCGGGTGCGGTCACCTTGTCGCGCAGCTCCACGACGAGCCGTTCCGCGCTCTTGCGCCCGACGCCCGGGATCCGGGTGAGCACGGCCAGGTCACCGTCGGCCAGCGCCCGGCGCAGCGTGTCCGGCTCCAGCACCGCGAGGGTGGCCAGCGCGAGCCGGGGACCGATCCCGGAGACCGTCTGCAGGAGCAGGAACAGCTCGCGCTCCTCGGCGTCGACGAAGCCGTAGAGGGTCAGCGACTCCTCGCGCACGACCAGCGTGGTCGCGAGGCGGGCCTGCTCACCGCGCCGTAGACCGCCGAGCGTGGCCGGCGTGGCGTACACGGCGAGGCCGACCCCGCCGACCTCGACGACGGCGTGGTCGAGCCCGATCTCCAGCACCGGGCCGCGCACCGAGTGGATCACCGACGGGTCCCCTTCCCGCGAACGGTCGTTCGATGCCCGACGCTACCGGGCACCTCCGACACCCCGGGCGCCCAGGTGCCGCCCGTCCGCTCCGCGGCGGCGCGGGCGGCGGCCCACTGTGCGGCGGCGGTCGGAGCGGTGTCGCCCTGTTCCGCCCGGGCCCGGGCGAGCCGGGCCCGGTGCACCGCGGCCAGCTCCTCGGCCCGGGCCCTGGCCTGCGCCATCCGGTCCTGCATCGGGGAACGCCAGCAGTGACAGATCGCGAGCGCCAGCGCGTCCGCCGCGTCGGCCGGTCTCGGCGGGGTGTCGAGCCCGAGCACCTTCGCGACCATCGTCGCGACCTGCGCCTTGCCCGCCCGGCCCTCACCGGTCACCGCGGCCTTCACCTCGCTCGGCGTGTGGAAGGCGACCGGCAGCCCGGCCCGCGCCGCGACCAGCGCGACGACACCGCTGGCCTGGGCGGTGCCCATCACGGTGCGGACGTTGTGCTGGCTGAAGACCCGCTCCACGGCGATCACGTCCGGCCGGTGCCGGGCCACCCAGCGCTCGACCTCGTCGGCGACGACGAGCAACCGCCGTTCCAGCGGGACGTCGGCCCCGCTGCGGACCATACCGACGTCGACGAACCCGACCCCCCGCCCGGCACCGGTCTCGACGACACCGATCCCGCACCGGGTCAGCCCCGGGTCGACCCCGAGCACCCGCACCGGCGTCACCCCTCCCGCACGTGCGTTCGAGATCCGCACGCTACCGGCCGTTCCCTGTGCTCCCGCCGGGGGCGCGCCGGGCGGACCGCCTCGATCGGGCCGGGAGGTCCGATGGCAGGGTGCGGGGGTGACGTCGTTCCTCCGCGCGCTCGCCCTGATCTGGGCGGCCGCGCTGTTGTTCGTCCTGGTGGGTGCTTTTCGACCGGAGACGCCGGTCGCCGGCTTCGCCGGGTCGCTCCTCACCGGCCAGTACCCGCTGCACCTGGCGATCGCCGCGGTGCTGGGCATCGTGTTCGGTCTCGCCACCAGGTCGGCGGGGGCCCGATTCAGCGGGTACGCGGCGGCGACGCTGTCGCTCGCCGCGGTCGTCGGGATGGTGACGGTGCTCGCGGCCCAGGGCCGGACGGCCGCCGCCGAGGGCGTCCGGCTGGACTGGACCGCGGCGCTGACCGAGATCGGCCAGCCCGCCGGGACCCCGGACCGCTCGGTCGAGTTCACCGAGGGCCGCGCGCTGGACCTCTACCTGCCGTCCGGCCCGGGCCCGCACCCGGTGCTGGTGTGGGTGCACGGCGGCAGCTGGGTCCGTGGCGACAGGGAGGACCGGACGGCGCTGAACCGTTGGCTCGCCGAGCGCGGATGGGCCGTCGCCGCTGTCGACTACCGGCTCCCACCGCCCGAGCCGGTCGGCCGTGACCAGCAGCGCGACATCGCCTGCGCGGTCGACTGGATCCGCTCGAACGCCGCGGGCGAGCTCGATCCCGGCCGGCTGGTGCTCGCCGGCCAGTCCGCCGGGGCGACGCTCGCGCTCAGCACGACGTCCGGCCTGCTCGACGGCACGCTCGCCTGCTCGGACGCGCCCGCGTCGGCCGGGGGCACCGGCCCGGCCGACGCCCCGCCGCCACCGCCGGGCCCGCCGCCGGTCGGTGTCGTCGCCTACTATCCGCCGGTCGACCTGGCGCTGATCGACACGGACCTGCAGCAGACCCTGTTCGGTGGCGCCGCCGCCGACGCGCCCGGCCTGATGCGGCTGCTCTCGCCGTCGGAACAGGTGCGACCGGGGCTGCCGCCCACCCTGCTGCTGCTCGGCTCGGCCGACCACTACGTGCACCCGGACCGGGTCGCCACCTACGACCGGGAGCTGCGCGACGCCGGTGTCCCCGGCCGGCTGGTGACGGTCCCCTACGCCGACCACGTCTTCGACCGGCCCTTCGGCAGCCCCGGTGCACAGCTGACGCGCGAGGCCGTCATCCGGTTCCTGACCGGGGTGGGCTGACCTCCCGGCGCGACGGCCGGACCGTCCGCCCCCGCCGGACGACCACCCGGCCGCACCCGGTAACAGCAGCTCGGAGGCCTGCGACCTCGCCCGTGGCGGTCGTCGCGGCTGCCGATCGCGGGAGGTGACGCCGATGTCCCCCGTTCCCCACCCACGGGGCCACAGCGGCCGGGCCGGCCGGACGGTGACCCGGCGCGACCTGCCCGGTGACCGGCCCACCTGGACGGCCCGCTCGGCGCGGATCGGTGGGCTGCTGCGCGCCCTGGCCGAGCTCGAGGCCGCCGGGGTGGCGCTGCCCGCGCCCGTCGCCGGCCGTCACGTGCTGCACGCGTGGACCCGGGTCGCGGGGCCCGTGGTGGCTGCGGCCGGGTTGCGCGGTGACGTGCCGGGGGCGAGCTTCACCGTCGATCTCGACGACGTCGACGCGCTCGCCGAGGCGGGCCGCGCGCTGGCCCTGGCCCTGCGCCGGGTCCGCCGATCGGCCGACCGGTCCGCCGATCCGGGCTCCGCGCTCGTGGCGCAGGCCCTGCACCGGGCGGCCCGCCGGCACGACGTCGCCGCCGAGCAGCTGGTGGCCGAGCTGGGACGGGCCGCCCGGCTGCTCGCCCCGGTCCACCTGCCGGACCAGCACGCGGCGCCGGTACCGGTGACAGCGCCAGTGCCGGATCGTGCTCAGTGCGCCGCGGCGTCCCAGCTGCGGCCGTAGCCGACCGAGACCTCCAGCGGCACCGACAGCGCGGCGGCCGCCCCCATCTGCTCGCGGACCAGCTTCTCCAGCGCCTCCCGCTCGCCGTCGGCGACCTCCAGCACCAGTTCGTCGTGCACCTGCAGGAGCATCCGGCTGCGCAGCCCCTCCTGCTCCAGCGCCCGGGCCACGCCGAGCATCGCGACCTTGATGATGTCCGCCGCGCTGCCCTGGATCGGCGCGTTGAGCGCCATCCGCTCGGCCATCTCGCGGCGCTGCCGGTTGTCGCTGGTCAGGTCCGGGAGGTAGCGGCGACGGCCGAGGATGGTGGCGGTGTAGCCGTCCTTGCGGGCCTGCTCGACGACGCCGGCCAGGTAGTCGCGCACCCCGCCGAACCCGGCGAAGTAGTCGTCCATCAGGCCCTTGGCCTCATCGGTGGAGATCCGGAGCTGCGCGGACAGTCCGTAGGCCGACAGCCCGTAGGCAAGGCCGTAGTTCATGGCCTTGATCTTCGCGCGCTGCTCGGCCGACACCTCCGCCGCCTCGACACCGAACACCCGGGCGGCGGTCTCGGCGTGGAAGTCGTGCTGCGACCGGAACGCCTCGATCAGTGCCGCGTCCTCGGACAGGTGCGCCATGATCCGCATCTCGATCTGGCTGTAGTCGGCGGTCATCAGCTCCGCGTACCGTTCCCCGCCCGGGCCGGTGCCGACCACGAACGCGTCCCGGATCCGGCGCCCGGCCGCGGTCCGGATCGGGACGTTCTGCAGGTTCGGGTCGGTCGAGGAGAGCCGGCCGGTGGCCGCGATCGTCTGCGAGTAGGTGGTGTGGATCCGCCCGTCGTCGGCGACCGTCTTGATCAGGCCGTCGACGGTGACCTTGAGCCGGGTGGCGTCCCGGTGCTGCAGCAGGAACTGCAGGAACGGGTGCTCGGTCTGCTCGTAGAGGCTCTGCAGGGCGTCCGCGTCGGTGGTGTAGCCGGTCTTGGTGCGCTTGGTCTTCGGCATGTTCAGCTCGTCGAAGAGCACGACCTGCAGCTGCTTGGGTGATCCGAGATTGATCTCCTTGCCGATCACCTGGTAGGCGTTGGCCGCGGCGTCGCGGACCTGGGCACCGAAGTCGGACGCCAGGTCCGACAGCATCTGCGAGTCGACCGCGATCCCTGCGGCCTCGCAGCCGGCCAGCACGAACGCCAGCGGCAGCTCCAGGTCGGTGAGCAGCTCGGTGCCGCCGCGCCCGGCCAGCTCGGTGTCGAGCGCGTCGGCCAGCTCGGCGACCGCCGAGGCGGCCAGCATCTCCTGCTGCGCGGCCTGCGCGTCGGCCTCCTCCTCGCCCCCGAGCAGGGACAGCTGCCCGTCCGCCGGTTCCTCGGTGCGCAGCTCGCGACGCAGGTAGCGCAGCGCCAGGTCGGCCAGGTCGAAGGTGCGCTGCCCCGGTCGGGCGAGGTACGCGGCGAGCGCCGTGTCGCTGGTCAGCCCGGCGACCGACCAGCCGCGGGCCCGCAGCGCGTGCAGCACCGGCTTGATGTCGTGCGCGGCCTTCGGGACGCCGGGGTCGGCCAGCCACTCACCGAGCGCGGCCTCGTCGTCCGGGGTGAGCCCGGCCAGGCCGGCGTACCCGGCCTTCGGCACGCCGGCCGTGGCACCTGCGGCCCGCTGCTCGACCGTCGGCTCGCCCACCGCCAGCGCGACACCGGTGAGATCACGCGCCGCGACCGGCCCGGCCACCCCGGCGAAGCTCAGCCCGACCCGGCGGCCGTCCCGTGCGTGGGTGTCCAGCCAGGCCCGCACGGCGCCGGGGGCGATCACCTCACCGGAGATCTCGAAACCGTCCTCCGCCTCCGGCTCGGCCGACGACAGGGTGGCGAACAGACGCTCACGCAACACCCGGAACTCCAGCTCGTCGAACAGCCGGTGCACCGCGTCGCGGTCCCAGGCGCGGACCGCCAGCTGCTCGGGGCCCGATCCCAGGTCGACGTCGCGGACCAGCTCGGTCAGCTGGCGGTTCAGCAGCACGTTGGCCAGGTTCGCGCGCAGCGCGTCACCGGCCTTGCCCTTCACCTCGTCCACCCGGTCGGTCAGCTCGGCGAGCGAGCCGAACTCGCGGACCCACTTGGCGGCCGTCTTCTCCCCCACGCCGGGGATGGAGGGCAGGTTGTCCGAGGGGTCGCCGCGCAGCGCGGCGAAGTCGGGGTACTGGGCCGGGGTGAGCCCGTAGCGCTTGTCGACCTCGGCCGGGTCGATCCGGCCGAGATCGGACACCCCGCGCTTCGGGTAGAGCACCGTGACGTCGTCGGACACCAGCTGGAACGCATCCCGGTCACCGGTCGTGATGAGCACCTCGAAGCCCAGCCGCTCGGCCTGGGTCGCCAGGGTGGCGATCAGGTCGTCGGCCTCGTAGCCCTCGACCGCGAACACCGGGATGCTGAGCGCGCCGAGCACCTCCTTGATGAGGTCGATCTGGCCGCGGAAGTCGTCCGGCGTGGTGGTGCGGTTGGCCTTGTACTCCGCGTAGCGCTCGGAGCGGAACGTGGTACGTGAGACGTCGAACGCGACCGCCAGGTGCGTCGGCTCCTCGTCGCGCAGCAGATTGATGAGCATCGAGGTGAAGCCGTAGACGGCGTTCGTGGTCTGCCCGGTGCCGGTGCGGAAGTTCTCCGCTGGGAGCGCGAAGAAGGCACGGTAGGCCAGCGAGTGCCCGTCGAGCAGGAGCAACCGCGGCCGATCCGGCGCCGAGCGACCGGCCGCCTTCGATGCGGCGGCCTTCGCCGGGGTGGCCTTGGACGGGGTGCCCTGCGTCGCGGTGCTCATCGGCGGCGAGTCTAGAACCGAGCCCCGACAACTCCGGCCCGGCCTGGCAGGCTCGACCACCGGGGCCGCCGCCGCACCTCGGGTCCGGGCGGACCGGTCGGTGGGCGGCGGGCGGAGCCGTCGGCACGGGTGTGCGGCGGGCAGCGGTCCGCAACGGGACCGGGCTCAGCCGACCTCGGCCATGACCTCGTCGGAGACGTCGAAGTTGGCGTAGACGTTCTGCACCTCGTCGGAGTCCTCCAGCGCCTCGATCAGCCGGAAGACCTTCCTGGCGCCCTCGGCGTCCAGCTCGACCTGCATCGAGGGGACGAAGACCGCCTCCGCGGAGTCGTAGTCGATCCCGCTGTCCTGCAGCGCGGTGCGCACGGCCACGACGTCGGTCGCCTCGGAGACGACCTCCCAGCTCTCGCCCAGGTCGTTGACCTCCTCGGCGCCCGCGTCCAGGACGGCCGCGAGCACGTCGTCCTCGGTGAGGTCACCCTTCGGGAGCACCACCACGCCCTTGCGGGAGAACAGGTAGGCGACCGACCCGGGATCGGCCATCGTGCCACCGTTGCGGGTCATCGCCGTCCGCACCTCGGTCGCGGCGCGGTTCCGGTTGTCGGTGAGGCACTCGACCAGCACGGCGACACCGTTCGGGCCGTACCCCTCGTAGGTGATCGACTGGTAGTCGGCGCCGCCGGCGTCCGCACCGGAGCCGCGCTTGACCGCACGCTCGATGTTGTCGTTGGGGACCGAGCTCTTCTTCGCCTTCTGGATCGCGTCGTAGAGCGTCGGATTGCCGTCGGGGTCACCACCACCGGTGCGGGCCGCGACCTCGATGTTCTTGATCAGCTTGGCGAACATCTTGCCGCGGCGGGCGTCGATCACCGCCTTCTTGTGCTTGGTCGTCGCCCACTTGGAGTGACCACTCATCGGCTCGTCTGCCCACCTCTCGTACTCGGGCCGGACGCACGCGTCGTGCACGACCGGGGCAGGCCGCGTCGCGCCGCAGCGGGGTGCGGGCGGCGGACCTGCGGGAACCCTTCGATGTTACCGACGCCGCGCCCACGCGCCCGCCCGACCCGGGGCAGAGACATCGTCGGGGACACCGCCCGGGGGACCTCACCGGGGCCTCACCGGGACGACACCACCGGGGCCACCGCCACCCGGGTGGGCGGTCGACGGCCGCCGGGCGACCGGACGTCGTGCCCCGCCGTTAGCCTGGCACCCCGGCCGTGGTCGCAGCTCGGCGCCAGGCCGGATACGGAAGGGAGCGGCTCGTGTTCGGAGCAGTACTGGGTAAGGCTGCAGGGCTGGTCGCCACGGGCCTGGCCGGCGCGGTCACCTACGACGGGATGAAGCGGGTGGTCCGCTCCGGTGCGGTCCGCGAAGCCGCGGTGACGGCCACGGCATGGGGCCTGCGCGGCGCCCGGGCCGCCGAGACCGGCGCGGAGCGGGCCCGGCTGGCGACCGCCGACATCGTCAGCGAGGCCCGCGGCCGGATCGGCGAGGAAGCCCCCGCCCCGGGCAGCGGCGGCGGGCACACCCACGAGCACTGACCACGAGCACCGAGCGCGGACACCGACCACACGAACACGCACGGCGATCGTTCACAGCGTGCGCCGAGAGCCGATCGGGGCAGGGATCCTGAAGACCGACACCTGGGCCGACGCCGGGATCCGTAGCGGGCCCCGGCCCGACGGTCCGCAGCTCACCGTCCTGAGCGACGCGGCGGGCCGGATCCGGTACGCCGTGCCGGCGTTGCGCGGCCGGGTCGCGCTGGCCGTGGCCGTTGAGGACCAGATCGACCACGTCGCGGGGGTCCGGCAGGTGCACGCCTACCCGCGCACCGGCAGCGTCGTGGTCTGGGTCCGTCCCGGTTGCGACCGGGTCGAGCTGGCCGAGGCGATCGGCAAGGGGCTCGGCGCCGATCCGGAGGCGACGGCGGCCCGCACCCCCCGTTCGGCCGACACCCATCACGGTGAGCTCGTCCGGCTCGTCGTCGGGGGGATCGCGCTGGCCGCACTGGGCCTGCGCCGCTACGGGCTGCGCCGTCCGCCGGTGCTCGGCACGGCCGGCCGCACCGTCGCCACCGGTGTCACGATC